>JALRFT010000085.1 GCA_023261915.1 Acidimicrobiales bacterium
CAACCCCGAGCAGCCACCGGCGTCGGCACCGTGAGCGTGGTAGGAATCCGGCCATGAGGTTCTGGGTGGCGACCGCGTTCATGGAGCCCCGGGCGCTGGTTCCGCTGGCCCGACTGCTCGACGAGTACGGGTACCACGGGCTGATGGTCTCCGACCATCTCGTGTACCCGCGTCAGCTCGAGAGCCGTTACCCCTACTCGCCGCATCCCGACGGTCGACCCATCTGGGAGCCCGAGACGGCATGGCCTGATCCGTGGGTAGCGATCGGGGCGATGTCGTCGGTGACGACCCGTCTGCATTTCGCCACCAACATCTACGTCGCTCCGCACCGCCCGTTGTTGCAGGTGGCTAAGGAAGTGGGGACCGCGGCGGTGCTCTCGGACAACCGGGTGGTGCTCGGCGTGGGGGCGGGATGGATGCGCGAGGAGTTCGAACTGCAGGGCCAGGATTTCGCCAGTCGGGGCAAACGCCTCACGGAGATGGTGCCGGCGCTGCGGGCGTTGTGGTCGGGCGGGTGGAACGAGTTCCACGGCGACTACTACGACGTTCCGGCGGTGACCATGGAGCCGGCACCCACCCGCATGGTGCCCATCTACTCGGGCGGGCACACCCCGGTGGCCTTGCGCCGGGCCGCAGCAGTGTGCGACGGCTGGATTGGCAACGCTTATCGCTGGGATGAAGCGGCGGCCCACGTCAGTGCGTTGCGGGACCAGTTGGCCGTCCACGACCGCGATGCCGACGAGTTCGCCGTCGTGTGTGGGCTGTATGAACTTCCGACCGCAGACCTCTTCGAGCGGGCCGAACGTGAACTGGGGATCACCGACACGTTGTGTCTGCCGTGGGTGATGGACCCCGACCTCACCGATGCCCAGCGGAACGGCATTGTCGACGACGTCGAGGTGTACCGACCGTCGGTGGAGCGTTTTGCCACTGACGTCCTCGCCCGATGCCAGACCGCCTGAGCGGGTCGCTGGTCAGCTGACGGCGCCGGTCTCCCGCAGGGCGGCGATGCGCTCGGCGTCGTAACCGCACACGTCGGCGAGCACGGCGTCGGTGTGTTCCCCCACTTCAGGTGCGCGGGAAGGGATGGTCGGAGGATCGTCGCCGGTGACGAGGGGGACGAGCAGTTGGTCGGCCCCGAGTTGGTCGGCCCCGACCCACTGGAACCGGTGGTTGAACTGCGGGTCGGCGAGCAGGGTGGCCGGCGTGTTGGCCGGGGCGATGGTGGTGTCGTGTTCGTGGGCGAACGCAATCCACTCGGCACTGGTGCGCTGGGCGAAGATGGCTCGCAGCTCGGTCTGCAACTCGGTGTTGGCCCGGGCGTGGTCGGCGACTTTGGCCCCCGGCCACTTCTCGAACAGATCGGTGCGGCCGACACCCTCACAGAAGCGCTTCCAGAAGATCTGTTCGGAAGCCATGAAGAGCACGTGGCCGTCGGCCGTGGCGTAGAACTGGTACCGCACCCCTTCGCGCATGCCGCCGAGACCGGCGGCCCGTCGCACCCCGTCGTCACTGGCGTTGCCCGACACTTCCGACTGGGGTCGCTGGTAGGCGCGTTCCGTTTCGATGCGGTACCAGTCGAAGTACGCAGCAGCGTCGCTCTGGGCAACCTCCATGCGGGCCGGTTGGCCGGTGGTGCGAGCCCGCACCAGCGCAGCGAGGATGCCGAGGGCGGCGAACGCCGGGCCGGCAGTGATGCCGATATTGACCCGGTCGGGGATGCGGACGAACCCGTCGGCGTCGGTTTCGGGGGTGACGCCCCCGCTCCACGCGTCGTAGGCCACACCGTGGCTCGGCAGGTCACGGTACGGACCCGTCGCCCCAAAACCCGACAGCGAGCACACCACCACCGACGGGTTCAGATCACAGAGTCGCTCGAAGGTAAACCCGCGCTTGTCGAGGAACCCCGGCCGCATGCCCTCCACCACGACGTCACAGGCGGCCACGAGGTCGGCGAACACCGCTGTGCCCTCGTCGGTCTTGAGGTCCACGACCACCGATTTCTTGCCTCGGTTGAGGTGCAGGTGCATGAGCGACGTGGAGCGAGGAGTGCCGTCGGGGGCGCTGTCGTGCACGATGGGCCAGGTCATGGCCCGCACGTAATCCCCACCGGGCGGTTCGACCTTGATGACCTCGGCGCCGAGGTCGACGAGGAATCCGGCGAGGGCCCCTGGGCCGAGGATGGAACAGTCGAGGACCTTGACGCCGCTCAGGTAGCCGCTCATCCGGGCCACACCACCGACTGCATCTCGGTGTAGGCGTGGAGACCGAACTCCCCGCCGTCGCGGCCCACCCCGCTCATCTTGAACCCGCCGAAGGGGGTCTCATGGTTGCGCTGGGCGGTGTTGATCCCGACGTTGCCGCTCCGCAACTGGTTCGACAGGGCGAACGCCCGGGCCGTGTCTTTGGAAAACACGTAGTCGTAGAGGCCGAACGAGGTGCTGTTGGCAATGGCGGCGGCCACGTCGTCGTCCCCTTCGAAAGGCACCACCGAGATGACGGGCCCGAAGATCTCTTCGCGCACCGGTGACATCGACGCCTCACAGCCGGTGAGCAGGGTCGGACCGACGTAGAAGCCGGTGTCGAGACCCTCGGGTCGGCGCCCGTCGAGAGCCACGGTCGCCCCCTCGGCCTCCCCGGCGGCGATGTAGGACTCGATGCGGTCACGCTGGGCGGCGGAGATCACCGGGCCCACCACGGTTGCCATGTCCGTGGGGTCACCAATGGTGAGCCGGGCGGAGGCACCGAGCAGTGCCTCGACGAGTTCGTCGTGACGGCTGGCGTGGACCACCGCTCGAGTGGGGGCGGTACAGATCTGTCCCGAGTGGAAGCCCCACGTGCTCGCCAACGCACCCACAGCGGCGCCGAGGTCGGCATCCTCGAGGATCACGGCCGCACCCGTGCCACCGAGTTCGAGCAGCAACCGCTTCATGGTGCCCGCCCCGGCGGCGTAGATGGCCTGGCCGACGCCGGTCGAACCGGTGAACGACACCATGTCGATGTCGGGTGTGGTCGTGAGGGCGGCGGCCGGTGCCGGGTCCGCCGAGGTGATGAGGTTCACGACCCCGGGTGGGAATCCGACCTCGTGGAAGATCTCGGCGAGTTCGATGAGGGCGAGCGGGTCCTGGGTGGCCGGCTTCATGACGACGGTGCACCCCACGGCGAGGGCCGGGGCGACCTTGCCGGCCATGTTGACGAGCGGGAAGTTGTAGGGCGAGATGGCTGCCACCGTGCCGACCGGCTGTCGACGGGCGAGGGCCCCGATGAGTCCGCCGGGAGCGAGTGGAGTGGCCCGCACCGGTTGGGGGGGCAGGGCGATCGACAAGTCCTTGGTGGCCGCCGCGGCGTAACGCTGGAAGCGTTCGATGGCCACGGGCACCTGCATGCGTGACCCCACCTGAGCGGTGGCACCGGTCTCAGCCATGATCAGCGGTACGAGTTCGTCGGCCCGTTCGGCGAGTCGGGCGGCGACGGCACCGAGCAACCGTGCTCGTTCGCTCGCCGGTGTACGCGACCAGGAGGCGAAGGCGGCTCGGGCGGCGGCAGCGGCGGCGTTGGACTGCGCCACGCTGGCCTCCGGGGCGTGGCCGACGATCTGTTCGGTAGCCGGGTTCACCACGGGCACCGAGCCGAGTTCGCCGTCCACCCATTCGCCACCGATGAGCAGTCGGTAGTGCTTGTCTGCTGCGTCCATGACCTCGACGTCCTCTCCCCCTGTCCACGGTCGGGTGCCGTGGCCTGCGTGATGGTCGACCGCCCCGGGGCGGCCGCGACGGCACAGGCTACAATCTGACGTCACGTCAGATTTCAGAAATCCCCCGATCCGGCTGTTTGGTCCGCCGGTGGGAGGGGAGGGGGAGATCCACATGCTCGACGAGGTCATCCGGGGTGGAACGGTCATTGACGGCACCGGAGCGCCGGGGGTGCTGGCCGACGTGGGTATTCGTGACGGCCGGGTGGTGGCCGTCGGCGACGTGACCGAGGACGCGGCGGTGACGACCGACGCCTCAGGGTGTTACGTCACCCCGGGGTTCATCGATCCCCACACCCACTACGACGCCCAACTGCTGTGGGACCCCGCCGCGTCGCCGTCCACACTCCATGGCGTCACTTCGGTGGTCAACGGCAACTGCGGTTTCTCACTCGCCCCATTGCGCGCCGGTGACGCCGACTATCTGCGGCGGATGATGGCCCAGGTCGAAGGCATGCCACTGCCGGCGCTGGAGACGGGCATCGACTGGGCGTGGGAGACGTTTGCCGAGTACCTCGACCGTCTCGAAGGCAACCTGGGCGTCAACGCCGGGTTCATGGTCGGCCACTGCGCCATCCGCCGGTACGTGATGGGTTCGGACGCCACGGCCCGCGAGGCCGACGAGGCCGAGCTCGACGCCATCCGCAACGAGCTCGCCCGAGCCCTCGAAGCCGGCGGACTGGGGTTCTCGTTCACGTGGTCGACGTCACATACCGACGGCGAGGGCAAACCGGTGGCCAGTCGGTGGGCGACCGCTGACGAGCTCGAGGCGCTGTGCGCCGAAACGGGTCGTCATGCGGGCACCACCCTCGAAGGCATCGTGCCGGGATGTCTCGACCAGTTCGCTGACGACGAGATCGAACTGCTCGCCCGGCTCAGCGCCGCCGCGGACCGACCAATGAACTGGAACGTGTTGACGGTGGACTCCAAGGTGCCCCAGCGCATCCCCCGTCAGCTCACCGCCAGTGACCGTGCCACGGAAATCGGGGGACGTGTCGTGGCACTCACGATGCCGGTGCAGGTGCCGATGAACATGAGCCTGCTGCACTTCTGTGGCCTGTGGCTGCTGCCTGGCTGGCGCCAGGTGCTCGACTGTTCCGTGGAGGAACGTCTCGTGGCCCTGTCGGATCCCGAGGTGCGCCAGACCATGGCCGAGGGTGCCATGTCGCCCGACGCCGGCGTGCTGTTGCGTCTCGCCGACTGGGCGACCTACCGCATTGGGGACACGTTCTCGGAGGCCAACGCCGGATTGAAGGGTCGAGTGATCGGTGACGTTGCGGCCGAGCGAGGAACTGAGCCGTTCGATGCCTTGTTGGACATCTGTGTCGCCGACGGCCTGCGCACCGTGCTCTGGCCCAACCCACCCGATGACGACGATGCCTCGTGGGCGATGCGGGCCGAGCTCTGGGACGACCCTCGGGCCATGATCGGTGGCAGTGACGCCGGGGCACACCTCGACCGCATGTGTGGCGCCCCCTATCCCACCACCTGGCTGCGTGACTGCCTGCACGGTCGACGTCTCACCTCGGTGGAGAACGCCGTGCGACTCATGACCTCGTCACCGGCTGCGCTGTTCGGTCTGCGGGATCGCGGGGTGCTGCGTCAAGGAGCAGTGGCGGACGTGGTCGTGTTCGACCCCGCTGAGATCGGCAGTGGTGAGGCGGAACTCGTGGCCGACCTGCCCGGTGGGTCGGCCCGATTGACGGCTGCCAGCCACGGGGTGCGCCGGGTCCTCGTCAATGGTGTCGCAGTCGTCGAAGACAGTGCGCTCACTGGCGCCACGCCGGGTGTCGTGCTGCGCAGCGGCGTGCACACCGACACGGTGACGGCCCGATGAGCAGCGATCTGCTGTGGGAGGTCGACGGGGCCGGGGTGGGGCGGCTGACACTCAACCGCCCTGACGCTGCCAACGCCATCACTCCCGACATGCGCAACGAGATCATCGACACCCTGGCGCTGGCGTCGGCGGACCTGGCGGTCAGGGTGGTGGTGATCGGGTCCAACGGCAAGCACTTCTGCACCGGTGCCGACCTGCGTGCCGCCCAACCGGCAGGCCCCGCTCGCCCCGACGGCGCCCCGGAGCGGGCTGTGGGTGACATCGCCCGCACCATCCGCAACGGTGCCCAGCGCCTCATCAGTTCCGTGCTCGACTGTGAGAAGCCGGTGGTGGCCGCTGTTGGTGGCACCGCGGCGGGCATCGGAGCCCACCTGGCGTTGGCGTGTGACATCGTCGTGGCGTCTGCCGACGCCCGTTTCATCGAGGTCTTCGTGCGCCGCGGCATCACTCCCGACGGAGGAGGGGCGTGGCTGTTGCCTCGGCTCGTGGGGGTGGCCCGGGCCAAGGAGCTGCTGCTGCTCGGGGATGACCTGCCCGCCGCCGACGCCGAACGCATCGGACTCATCACTCGTTGTGTACCCGCCAACGAGTTCACCGCGTGTGTCGAGGACTACGCCGGCCGCCTCGCCACGGGCCCGACCCGGGCCATCTCGCTCGCCAAGTGGCTCGTCAACCGGTCGCTCGACACCGACCGCACGGGTGCGTTCGACGACGAGGCGTGGGCCCAGGAACTCGCCAGCCGCACCGAGGATTTCAACGAAGGTGTCGCCGCGTTCGTGGAACGCCGGGACGTGCAGTTCAAGGGCTGGTGAGCAAACCGACGTGAGCGGGACGTTCCGCCACCTGCTGGCCCCCGGGGCGATCGGCTCGTTGACCTTGCCGAACCGGGTGGTCATGCCGGCGATGGACATGAACCTCTGTGACGACGGGTCACTCACCCCCGCCGAGGTCGACCACTACGCCGCGCGGGCCCGCGGTGGGACGGGACTCGTCATCACCGGCACGGGTGCTGTGTCGTGGCCCGAAGGTGCTGCGTCGCTCCACCAGCCCGGCTTCGCCGATGACCGCCACATCCCGGCCATGGCCGCCCTCGCCGAGGCGGTGCACGTCGAAGGAGGTCGGGTGGCAATGCAGTTGTGCCACCACGGCAAGGTGGCCACCGTCGACATGGCCGCTGGGCGCGACCTCTTGGTGCCGTCGGTGCCTGTACCTCCCATGGACCTGTCGACGCTCGGTGACTGCACTCCCGATGAACTGATGGCGCTCGCCACCGCCAGTGGCGGGCGCCCTCCCACCTACCGACCCGCCACTGACGAGGACCTCGAAGGGGTCGTGGCCGCCTTTGCCGATGCGGCCCGTCGTGTGGCGGCGGCGGGAATCGACGCCATTGAGATCCATGCCGCCCACGGCTATCTGCTGTCCACCTTCTTGTCACCGGGCTACAACCGGCGTACCGACGGGTGGGGCGGATCGACCGAGGGTCGGGCCCGGCTCACGTGTGAGGTGATCGGCGCCGTGCGCGCTGTCGTGGGCCCCGGGTATCCGGTGCTCGTGCGCATCAACGGCCTCGAGTTCGGGCCCGAGGGCGGCATGACCGCCGAGGAGGCGGCCGCGGTCGCCGTGCTACTCGCCGAGGCGGGCGCCGACGCCATCCATGTCTCGGCCAACGCCCACGACCCGTTCGCCAACTTCACTGCCGGCCCACTGCCCGACACCGTGGCCGCCTACCGTCCCGTGGCGGCGACGGTGACTCGGGCGTTGCGCTCGGCCGGTCACACCACGGCGGTGATCGCCGTGGGTCGACTCCTCCCCGAGGTGGCCGAGGAGATGTTGGCCGCAGGGGAGTGTGACTTCGTGTCGATGGGCCGTCAGTTGCTCGCCGATCCCGACCTTGTGAACCACCTCGCGGCTGGCGGCACTGCCGCGGTGAGGCCGTGCATCAATTGCTACGTGTGCGTCGAGAAGAACTTCTTTGACGCCACCCCGTGCTGTGCCGTCAACGCCCGCCTCGGCCGTGGGGAACGTCACGACCTGCCCGCTGCTGATGTGCGACGACGAGTAGTGGTGATCGGTGGCGGTCCGGCGGGCATGGAGGCAGCCCGGGTGGCGGCGCTGCGGGGCCATGACGTGTCACTCCATGAGGCCTCAGCCCATCTCGGTGGCACGGCAAGGTTCTCCGCCCTCACGACTCCCGCCAACGAACCGTTCGTCACGTGGCTCGCCGGTCAGCTCGACACCCTCGGGGTGGCCGTCCACACCGGCCAGCCACTCGATGTCGCCGCCGTCAACCGTCTGTCACCCGATGTGGTGGTGGTCGCCACCGGGGCGCGCCGCACCAACGCCGGTGTGGTCGCCGACCCGAACGTGGTTTCGGCGCCGCGGGTCCACACGGGCGACGACTTGCGCAGCCTCATCACTGGCGATGCCACCCGAGGGGCCAACGGGGTAGGCGCTGCTGCCCGACTGGCGGTCGGAATCGCCGGTCGGCTCGGTCTCCTCAACTCGCCGGCATGGTTGCGCCGTTGGTCACGATGGTGGTTGCCACTCGGTCGCCGTGTCGTCGTCGTCGGAGGCGGTCTCGTTGGGCTTGAACTCGCCACCTTCCTCGCCGAGCGTGGTCGTCATGTCACCGTCGTTGAGGCGGGACGCCAGCTCGGCGTGCCGATGGCGCTGCCCCGCCGGTGGCGTTCGGTGCGCCACGCCAATCATGAGGGGGTCACGATGCTGCGCGACAGCGAGGTGCTCGACGTGGTGTCCGGTGGGGTGCGGGTCCGCACCGGTGGCGATGAGCCGGTGGTGGTCGGCTGTGACGATGTGGTGGTGGCCGCCGGCGTCGAACCCGACGGTTCCCTTGCCGCAACGCTCATGGCCCTGGGGGTAGAGACGGTGGTGGTGGGGGACGCCAATGCGGTCGGCTACATCGAGGGTGCCGTCCGTTCCGGCCATGACGTGGCGGTGGCACTGTGAGCCCGCTTCCATCTCCTCTGCGCTTCTGTGCTCCGTTCCCCATGTTTGAACCCGCCCATCTGCTGGCACTGGCGCCCGTGGCCGAGGAGGCTGGTTTCACCTCGGTGGCCGTGCCCGAGAGCGTGTTCTTTCCCCGGGAAGTGTCCGCCGACTATCCCTACTCGCCTGACGGATCCCGCTTCTGGGAACCCGACACCCCGTTCACCGACCCGGTGGTGGCCATCGCCGCCATGGCGTCGCGCACCTCCCGTCTGCGGTTCGTAACCAACGTGCTGAAAGCGCCGTTGCGCCACCCGTTGCTCCTCGCCAAACAGGTTTCCTCTCTCGCCGCCATCAGTGGCGACCGGGTTGACCTCGGTGTCGGCTCGTCGTGGATCCCCGAGGAATTCGAGTGGTTGGGGGAGTCGATGCGCACCCGGGGGGCACGCCTTGACGAGATCATCGACATCATCCGGCTCGTGTGTGACGGGGGCACTGACTGGGTCGAGTTCCACGGGCGCCACTACGAGTTCGGCCCGTTGATCATCTCGCCTGCGGCGACCCGATCGGTACCCATCCTCGTGGGTGGGCACAGTGACGCCGCTCTGCGACGCGCCGTGCGGGTCGGCGACGGTTGGATCTCGGTGCAGGCCACCCGGGACGAGATCCGCGAGGTGGCCGAACGTCTCGTTGATCTGGCCGCTGCCGCCGATCGCGACCTGTCGCCGTTCACGCTCAACGTGTTGTGTCTCGACGTGATGCCTGACGCCAGTGGAGTCGACGATTACGCCGCTTTCGCCGCCGATCTCGGCGCTCTCGGATTCGGCGTTGAGTACCAGGTGGTGCCGTGGTTCTTCACCGGAGGTGACCCCTCTGATCTCGGCGTCCGCACTGAGGCGCTCCGTCGCTTCGGTGACGAGGTCATCGCCCCACTCGGCGGCGCCGCTACTTGATGGCGACGGGGTGAACCGGTGAACCCACGCCGCCGACGAGCGGTTCGGGTGGGGCGCTGAGCAGGAACGTGTAGCGACCGTCGTCGGCGCAATCGGCCGCCAGAGCTTCAAGGTTCCAGTTCTGGCCTTGGGTGAGGCCCATGTCCACGAGATGGATGAAGTGCACGGGCAGGAGGATCTCGTCGTCGCGGGTGCCGGGGAACACTTCGAAGATCAGATTGTCGGTGGCCACGGCGGCCACATCGTGACGATGGAACCACTCTACCGTGTCGAGGCTTGGTCCCGGTGCTGATGCTGAGTAGTCGGCCCGTTCCCCCGCAAAGAACAGTTGAAGATGTCCGGTGCGCAGCAGCACGATGTCACCCGGTTCGATGCGGGTACGGGCGAGTTCCACCGCCGTGTCGAGATCGTGAGGGGACAGTGCGTGGCCCGGTGCAAGCCGCTCCACTCCGAGCGCCCGGGCCACGTCGAGCAGGACGCCACGGCCCACCAGCGCCCCGACGCCGTCGATGCCGCAGCGTGAGGCGCCGTCGGCGGTGACCGTTGCGGCCGGGAACCCGTTGTAGATGTGGCCGTCGTAGGCGGCGTGGGCAAGTCCGTCCCAGTGGGTGCAGGCCTGGGTGCCCATGGTGAAGGCATCGTCGTTCCACTCGGGGGCGCCCGCAGCCCGACCGGCCTCACCCCGTTGGGCCCGTTGGTGCAGGGCGATCATCTCGTGGCGGGGATTCTCCCGACCCGGGATGAACCCCATCTGGGGGCCGTCGGCATCGAGGGGGAGAGCGAGGGAGAAGCGTCGTCCTGCGGAGGCCGATGCCAGGCCCCGCCGGACGGTCTCCTCGTCGATGAGATTCAGGGTGCCGAGCTGGTCGTCATCGCCCCAGCGTCCCCAGTTGCGCACCCGCGCACCGAGTTCGGCGATGTCAGTTGGGAGTGACGACACAGGCCAAGTGTGCCAGTCGGCGTCGGTGCCGACCAGTGTTCAGGCGCCGGGCCAGCGTCCGGTGGCGGGATCGAGGCGGAGCATGCGGATGGCGTTGCCCCGGGCGATCTTGAACACCGTCTCGTCGTCGAGGTCGACCACCTGCTCGGTGAAGATCTTGCGGGTGTCGGGCCAGGTCGAGTCGGTGTGGGGGTAGTCGGTCTCGTAGGTGACGTTGTCGAGGCCGATGCGGTGCAGGCTTTCGAGGCCGTGACGGTCGCGGAAGAAGCACCCGTAGATCTGGGCGAACCAGTAGGTGGAGGGGGGTTCGGGAACGAGGTCACGTACCCCGCCCCACGCCCGGTGTTCCATCCACACGTCGTCGGCCCGCTCGAGGATGTAAGGGACCCAGCCGATCTGGCCTTCTGAATAGGCGAGTCGCAGATCGGGGTGGCGAACGAGGACCCCGGAGAACAGGTAGTCACACAGCGAGCTCATGGCGTTGCCGAAACTCAGGGTGGCCGCCACGGCAGCCGGGGCGTCAGGGGAGGTGGCCGGCATCTGTGACGAGGAACCGATGTGCATGCACACGATGGTCCCCGTCTCGGCGCAGGCGGCGAAGAACGGTTCCCAGTAACCGGAGTGCAAGCTGGGCAGACCCAACTTGGCCGGGATCTCGCTGAAGGCCACGGCGGTCACCCCACGCGCGGCGTTGCGGCGGATTTCGGCCACGGCGAGATCCACGTCCCACAGCGGCACGATGCACAGTGGGATGAGGCGACCCGAGGCGTCGCCGCACCACTCTTCGACCATCCAGTCGTTGTAGGCGTGCACGCAGGCGAGGGCGAGATCCTTGTCGGCTGCCTCGGCGAACGTCTGGCCGCAAAAGCGGGGCATTGTCGGGAAGCACAGACTCGACTCAACGTGGTCTACGTCCATGTCGGCGAGGCGGGCAGCGGGGTTGTAGCAACCGTCCCGCATCTCGTCGTAGGTGATGGGTGACGCCGTCATCTCGTCCCGGCTGAAACCCACGGCGGCCACGTGACGCTTGTGGGGGGCGATCAGGTCGCCGTACAGCCAGCAGTCGGCCTTGGGGGCGTCGTCGCTCCACACGAACTCGTATGTGGTGCCACCCCGATACGTCATCGACTCAAGACCGCGTCGCTCGACGCGAGGAGCATCGGGATGGCTGCGGAACTTGGCCGGCAACCACCGCTCGAACAGGTCGGGGGGTTCCACCACGTGGTCGTCAACCGACACGATCAGGGGTATGTCACGTTCAGTGGACACGCTGGTGCTCCTCGATTTCGCCCGTAAAACGGGGCGGAACAGGTTTCTGAAACGGTATCAGAAACGTCTTCAAAGCCCTCGGCCGGGGAGCAGCACGTCAGGTGGGACGAGGCGGCTCGATGACCTCATCGGGGGAGGGAGCAGGTGTGCCGGCGGGAGCGTCGAGAGGGGCGAGCAGCTTCTCGAGCGGGGCAATACGGGTGGGGTGACGACGGCCGCTGAGCGCCTGCTGGCCTGCCTTGGTGCGCCGGCCGTCGATGTGCATCCGTCCCGGCCACCCGCGGTGCTGGTGGTAGGCGCTGGCGTGGTAGATCAGCTCGCGGGCCTGGTCGTGGCCACGCCACTGCTCGGCGACGTAGATCTGGTCAACCGCCCCCGTCTGAGTCCACCAGCGCACGGCGGCGACCTGGTCACGATTGGCGACGGGCAGGTGGAAGAACTCGGGGTCGGTGATAACGGTGCCGACCGGCAGGTGATCGGTGGCGAAAGCCACGAGGGTGGCGGTGGGTTCGGGGGCTTGACGGTCCTCGAGGATGACGAACCAGCAGTCAGCCGTCCCGGGGTTGGCCGCCGGGTTGACCCACAGCATTGTGTGCCCATCAGCGTCGACCCCAGCGGTCCACAGGGAGAACATCCCCGAGGTTTCGCCGGGGGCATCAACGATGGTCCCGTCAGGGTGGGCGTCGTCAACGAAGCAGCGCACCTGCCACCGGCCGCGGGCCAGAGCGCCATCGCGCACGTACCAGGTCGGTGTACCGGCAGCCGGTACACCGGGCGGTGTGGGTGGTGAGCCGTCCGGTGGCGTCTGCACGGCCCGGGGATCAGCCGGTGTACTGCGGTGTGACCGGCTCGGGTGACGGGGCTGGGGTCGGGGCTGGGGCTGGGGCTGGGGCTGGGGCGCTGACCGTCACTGAGACGGCAAGTCCAAGGGCATCGACTGGAAGTTGCAACAGTCGCGCCTCGCTGCCGGCGAACACCCTGCCGCATGGCGTGGATTCCAAGCCATCAAAGGTACTCAGCGGGATTCCCGTGAGGGCGACCATGGCAATCCCCAGCTCCTGATCAATCGCAGCGTTGTTGTCGCAGGTTGCACCACCGTAGATTCCCGCGAACCTTGCTCCCAAGGGGCTCGTCGGCCCGCCGAGTTCCTCGACGATGACGTCGAGGCCCTCCTCCATGTTGGTGGGAGGCGGGGTGTAGACGAGGGAGGTGGGGCTGGACGTGACGGTGAGTGTCGCATCAGCCTGAACGAACCCGAGCGAGAGCAAAGGAGCGGGAATCGCTGGTGATGGCTCACCAGCGGCCCCTCCTGGAACAGCCGCAAAATTCGGGATGAGGTAGCCGGGCGAACCGCCGTAGGGGACGATAACGGCAACCTCAGGAACCTCAGTCGGAAGGCCAAGGTAGGTGGCCCAGCTCGACTGGTCGTTGAAGCCAATCTCGGGTGTGCACTCCTCGACCGTGCCGCCGATGTCGATCGTGAGGACCGGCGTGAGGCCCGCACCAATGCCCGGTAGTGGTGTCGCCGTGCCGCCGACCGAGAAGGTCACGTAGTTGGCGGTGGTCTTGTCGGTAAGCCCGAACATCGCTGAGCACGACTCGTAGGTTCCGCCGACACCGTTGACGCTCGGACTGACGTTCGCATCGTCGAGCGGATTGGCAGCGAGTGGCGGCACCACTGCGGGTGCAGCGATGGCTGCGGTACCCGCGGCGAGGGCGATACCGCCGGCAAGTGCACGGCGCGTACGAATCGTCTGGAGGATGGTCACGTGGTCAGCTCCCGGGCTGGGCTCTGGACGAGCGGATTAGGCATCCTAGAGCCCCCGGATCGCTGCAGCCGCACAGGACATGCATGAGCGCCGACATCCGGGTGATTCTCATCCCAGAAGCTTCACCAGAACGGAACTCCTGAACCTTTCGAGTTCTTCGCAGAACCCGGCGATGTTCTCGCCGGGCAGGTTGACAACGAAGGCCGTGGCACCTGCCTCCTGCAGCGCCGCCATCTCGTCGAGGGCCTGATGCGGTATCCATTTCTCTCCCCACGTGCTGGAGAGGCAGCGAGGAATAGCCACCACCCCGGGGGGCTCGGGCCGACCAGCAGCGTTGGACAGATCCTGGAGCCGCCGCACGGCTGTGGCGAACGCCCCGATGTCGGGCAGCGCAGGGGTCCCCAACGCGGCCTCCGACCCCCGAGGACTCGGCATCGGCGACCACGCCTCACCGTGGCGAACTGCTCGTCGCATCGCAGCCACCGAGTTGCCTCCCACCCACAGTGGCGGATGAGGCCGTTGCAGTGGCGCAGGCGCCACCACGGTGTCGGACGCCGTGAAGTGGCGACCGGAGTAGGAGAACGGTTCGGCTCGCCACGCCGTCACCATGACCTCGAGGGCTTCGTCGGCGAGGTCTCCTCGAATCGTCGGATCGGCACCGAGGGCGAGGAACTCGGTCTCGAGGTACCCGGCACCCACCCCGATGATTGTCCGCCCACCCGACAGCCCATCGAGGCTGGCGACCGACTTGGCGGTCAACACGGGGTTTCGGTAGCCGAGTACCAGGAGGTTGGTGTGGACCCGCAGGGTGGTGGTAGCCGCCGCCGCGAAGCTGAGGGCGACGAACGGATCGAGAGTCGGGTGTCCACCGCTTGCCAGCCAGCGCCGGTCGGGTGCGGGGTGGTCGGTGACAAATACGGCCCCGAACCCGGCGGCTTCGGCGGCCTGGGCGACGGTGGCGATGCCCTCGGCGGTCAGTAGGGCGGGGTCCCCGGCACGATCTACGGGCAGGCCGAGCGAGACGAGCATCGTCGCAGCATAGGATCTGACGCGTTGTCAGAAACGGGTGGGGTGCTAGTCCGCAGGCGGCATCCTCGAACGAAGGGATCATCATGGGAGCACTCGAGGGCAAGGTGGCGATCGTGACCGGCGCCGGTCAGGGACTCGGGCGCTGTCATGCCGAGCTCCTGGCGGCCGAGGGTGCCAAGGTGGTCGTCAACGATCTCTCCGACGCCGCCGAAGCCACGGCTGCGGCCATCAACGCCAGTGGCGGCACCGCAGTCGCCTACCGCTGCGACGTCACCGACTGGGATGCCTCCGCCGCCATGGTGGCCGGCGCCGTCGAGACGTTCGGGGACCTGCACATTCTCGTGAACAACGCTGGGTTCGTCCGTGACGCCATGAGCTTTTCCATGACCGAAGACCAGTGGGACGCCGTCGTGGGGGTGCATCTCAAAGGCCACTTCGCCCCCAGCCGCGCCGCCGGTGCGTGGTGGCGGGAACAGGCCAAGGCCGCCGGGGAAGGGGCGGAACTGCCTGGGCGACGCATCATCACCACCACCTCCGAGAGTGGGCTCTTTGGGGGCCCGGCCCAGGGGAACTACGGCAGTGCCAAGGGCGGCATCATCACCATGACGCTGATCTTGGCTCGCGAACTCGTGCGTTACGGCGTGACCGTGAACTGCATCGCCCCTCGTGCCCGCACACCCATGACCGAGGCCATGCCCTACTTTGCTGCTCCGGACTCAGGCTTTGACCGTTACGACCCGGCCAACGTAAGTCCGATGGTGGCGTGGCTCGCTTCTGACGCAGCTGCTGATGTCAGCGGTCAGGTGTTCATCGTGCTCGGCGACGAGGTCCACCGCATCGCGCCAACCACCATCGTCTCCTCGGTGACCAACGGAGGAACACGGTGGACGGTCGACGGCATCACCGCCGCTCGCAACGACCTGTTCGCCGGTGCCGACTCGGGCGTACCGCCGTGGGGTGGGCCACCGATGTAAATCGCTGGGTGGGCCCGGTCGGGTGATCAGTCCTCGTCGGGTTCCGGGGAGGGTCCGGCCAGCGTCTGGTAGATGATGCCGGCGAGGGTTTCGCGCAGTGACTCTCGTGTCGTGCCCCGCTGACCGAGCTCGTTCTGATAGGCGAGAAGGCGTTCGAGCATGGCCACCATTGCGGCGGCGGCGGCGAACGGCTCGAGGGCGTCGTCGATGCGCCCGGCTGCCTGACCGCGGGCGACCATGGCCGCCATGGCTTCGATGATCGGTAGCGACGCCCGGGTGCGGGAGCGTCGGAAGGCGGTGTCGCCTTCCTCGGCTTTGAGGTTGCGGATCCGCAGTACCGCCTGGTGGTCCTGCCAGTAGCCCATGTAGGCGTCAACGAAAGCCCGCGACTTCGCCGGTCCGTCGGTTCCGAACCAGTCGGTGCTGAACAGTGCCAGCAGTGCCTGTTCGTTCTCCCCGGCGGTGCGTGACAGGGCGAGGAGCACAGCGTCGACGTCGGCGAAGTATTGGTAGAAGGTGGCGGGAGAAGTCCCGGCTTCGCGGGTGATGTCGACAACCTTGAGTTCCAGCACGCCGTGCCGGCGCAACAACTTGGCTGTGGCTTCCAGCAGTCGTTTGCGGGTGGCCTGGGCACGGCTGCCGATGACGCGACCGTCGGCGGCGAGGAGACTTTCAACCATGGGCCACGCTACCGCGGGCCGTCGCCGCCTCGCCCACGACCACCGTCTTCGCTGAGCCCGGGAGTGTTCCGCAACCCGGCCACGAGGACGTCGCGTTCGGCGTCGGTGAGTACCGCCTCAGGGTGGAGCCCGAACCGGGTGAAGTAGGCCGGTGGCATCGACCCGTCCAAGATGACCTCGATCGAATCGTCGGCCTGGCCCCGGTCGGTGGTGAAGGTTGAGTAGTTCACGGCCTCGCGCCCTTCGCTGACATGGAACTCCACCGCCCACGAGATAGGCGCAACGGAGGCATAGGCGGGGTACTCGACCTCGTTGGAGTGGCAGTCGTAACAGGCCCGCACCATCAGATCCCGGGTTGTCTGGTCCGCCCATTGCGGTTCGCCCGTCACCGCGTCATTGGTCTGCGCTCGACCGTAGGGGATGGCCTGGATACCGACGGCCACAACAGCCGTCGCCAGCACCGCCGAGGCGATGATCAGGCCCGACGATCCCGCACCGCGTCGCCGACGGAGCCACCGATGGATCACAACGGCGAGGCCGCCGACGAGGACCAGCAACACGACCGTGATCGGAATCAATAGGCCCACGAGTTGGGAAAACACGAGCGCCACGACCACCACGATCGCAGCGAGTCCCGTGAGCCATGGGTGATCACGACATACACCGATGAACCGTCGCCACCGCGGGGTGGGTGACGTCGAAGCGTCAGCTGTCATGGCGAGACGTTACTTCGGGATCTAGGCGCCGTAGACGGGAGTGGGCTCGGGAGCCTCACGGATAAGGTCCGCCACCAGTGCCCCCACCTCGGCGGGTTCGAGGCGGGATCCCTTGTCGAACACGGTGCCGTGCTGCCACCCGGTGGCCACTGACAATTCGCCGCCGGCGATTTCAAACATCCGTCCACTCACGTCACAGGTGGGCGACGCCAGCCATACGACGAGGGGGCTGACGTTGGCCGGATCCATGGCGTCGAAGCCTTCCTCGGGCTTGCGCATCATGTCGGCGAATGCCTCTTCGGTCATGCGGCTGCGGGCGGAGGGGGCGATGCCGTTGATACGCACGCCGTAACGGGCCAACTCGGCGGCCGCCACGATCGTCAGTCCCGCAATCCCTGCCTTAGCCGCCGAGTAGTTGGCCTGACCGACGCTACCGAACAGGCCCGCTCCCGACGATGTCGTCACCACGCGGGCGTTGACCTCCTCGCCGGCTTTGGACCTGTTGCGCCAGTGGTCGGCGGCGTGGCGCAACGGCCCGAACGTGCCGCGCAGGTGCACGGCCACGACGGCGTCCCACTCGTCAACGGACAGGTTGACGAGCATGCGATCCCGCACGATGCCGGCGTTGCACACCAGTGCGTCGAGCCGACCGAATCGTTCGACGGTGTCGCTCACCATGGCCCCCGCGGCGTCGAAGTCGGCGACGTTGTCACCGTTGACCACGGCCACTCCACCGGCAGCCGTGATCTCGTCGACGACCTCCTGGGCGGGGGCGAGGTCGGTTCCTTCACCTCCCAGAGAGGCACCGAGGTCGTTGACCACAACGGTTGCTCCCTCGGCGGCCAAGCCCAGGGCGTGGGCCCGGCCGAGGCCCCGGCCGGCTCCGGTCACAATCACCACCTGATCGTCACAGATCCCCATGGCTCATCTCCTGTTCGTCGAGGCGGTCGAACCGCTCAGAGGGCGTCGGCCACCAGCAGGGCGTGGGTGTCAGCCGTGCCGAACGTGGCATCGAGGGTCACCGCCCGCTTCCAGTAGCGCTGGGCATGCACCTCCCAGGTGAAGCCCATCCCACCGTGGACCTGAATGCCAGCTCGGCCGTTGGCGAGGGCCGCCTCCCCGGCCACGACCTTGGCCGATGACACGGCGACAGCCGGGTCGTCGTCGCTGGCGCCGTCAAGGGCACACGCTGCGGCGTACACCGCAGAGCGGGCCACCTCGGCGTGGACCAGCATGTCGGCACACAGGTGTTTCACGGCCTGGAACCCGCCGATGGGTCGACCGAACT
>JALRFT010000086.1 GCA_023261915.1 Acidimicrobiales bacterium
GAAGGCCACGCCGGCGGCGAGGCACGCCTCGGCGTAGTGGCGCTGGGCTTCCTCGCTGCCGACAGGCAGGTACGACACGAGCACCTCGGCGCCGGTGGCCCGCAGGACCTCGGCGACGTCGACGGGTGGCTCGGGCGACTCCTCACACGAGGCGCGGTAGAACTCACCGAACCCGTCGAGGGTGGGCGCCCGGTGCACGACGACGCCGAGATGACCGACCTCGGCGAACTTGATGGTGTTGTTCTGTGATGCCCAGATGGCCTTTGACACGTCGACCCCGACCTTGGCGGCGTCCACGTCGAAGGCGGCGACGACCTCAATGTCGTGGATGTGGTAGCCGCCGAGCACGACGTGCATGAGGCCGGGCACCTCGTCGTCGGGGTCGGCGTCGGCGTAGTAGGTCAGGCCCTGCACCAAGGAGTTGGCGCAGTTGCCCACTCCGGCGATGGCCAGTCGTACCTTGCGCGTCTCGGTCATGGCATTCCTCCGGTGCTGTCCCCACGGTCGGTGGGGTCTGTCTGGTCGGTTGACGGGTCGGGTGCTGCGCTCCCCTCGAGCCGTTCGGCTGCGAGGAGTTCGTCCACCCAGGCGATTTCGCTGGTGAGGGCTGTGATGGCGTGGCTCCGCAGGGACGCCCGCCACCGGTCGAGGGCGGGTGCGGCACCGCGCGACTGCTCGAGGCGGGCGGCGAGCTCGGCGCGTCGCCGCACCAGCACGGCGAGGCGCTGGTCGGTCGTGAGGTGGCTGCTGAACGCCACCATCAGCGAGAAGGCCCGGTCGTCACTCGGGTCGAGCGAACTCAGGAGGTCCACGAGTCGGGTCTGACCGCTCGGGGTGATGGCGTACACCTTGCGTCCCCGACGCGATCGGGCCGGAAGCGAACCGCGCTCCCGGCGGCGGGCACGGAAGGCAGCGATCTCACCACTGAGGGCGCCGGTCATTGGCGCCGCCGGGGTGGATTCCCCTTCGATGGCCACGACGTCTCCCGCCCGCTCGAGTCGCCCGAGAGTCGGGTAGAGCGAGCCGAAGGAAACGGCGGACCATGACGGGAGAACACCGTCGAGTCGCTTCTTTAGTTCGTAGCCGTGGAGTTCCCCATCGGCGAGCACGCCGAGGAGGGCGAACTCGAGCAGTGATCCGCCGCGGCCGGTCCGACTGGGTCGCCGGCGTTCGCCGGAACCAACGGGCGCAGCCGCGTCCAGTTCGGCGTCGTCGGTCGTGGCGGCGTCACTCACATCGTCATGTTATATCGATTCGATATATCTCGTGCACATCCTGCGGATCTGGCTGGAGTCGGGCGTCGGCCTCGGCCCCTCGCTACCCTGTCGGCGTGGCATCAGGCCCCGGCGCATCTCCCCGTTCAGCGGGTTCCCGGCCAGGCGAGGTGGACTTTCGCCTCGCTCGAGCCACCAAGCTGGCCTCCTACCGGACGGGTCGGGCGAGTCGGGCGGAGGTCTGTGACGCCCAACCCGAGCTCCTTCGCAACGCCCGAGCGTGCAGTCGGCGAACACGCCGGACCTGTCCTATCTGCGAGCATCGCCATCTCGTCGAGGTCACCTACGTCTTCGGCCCCCGTCTGCCGAAGTCCGGCCGATGCATCACGTCCTCGGGTGAGGTAGCCACCCTGGCGGCGCGGGCTGGACGTCACGAGGCGTGGGAGGTCGAGGTGTGCACGGAGTGCGGGTGGAACCACGTGATCCGCACCTATCCGCTCACTGCCGCCAGTTGACACGGCTCGTCACCCTGACCGCCGGGATCCATGTCGCCCCGCGGGGGAACGGCCGGTGCTGGGGTCTACCGTGAGGGGCATCTTCGAAGCCGAAAAACCATGAGCAGCCCCCGACCCTCCCCCCCTTCGGGCCGCAAGCAAGCGGCGAGTTCGCCTGGTCAGGCGCGCCGCTTCTGGCGGAAGTCAGGCTTGTGGCTGCGACGACTCGTGTTCAGCGTCGCTCTCCTCGGCATCGCCACCTCGGCCGGACTCGTCTACGTGGCGTGGCAGATCCCGCTGCCCTCGGGGGAACCGCCGCTGCTGCAGACCAGTTACATGTGTGCTGGCGACGTCGAAGCCAACTGCACCTTTGGGAACTCGATGGCGCAGCTCAGTGGTGGGGTGGACCGGGTCAGCGTGGCCTACGAGCAGGTTCCCGCCGTATTCATCTTGGCTCTGCTCGCCACCGAGGACCGTCAGTTCTTCGAACACTCCGGTGTCGACCCGGTGGCCGTGGCGCGGGCACTGGTGTCGGACCTTCGTGATGATGATCTGCGCCAGGGCGGCTCGACCATCACCCAGCAGTACGTCAAGAACGCCTACTTGACCTCCGAACGCACGTGGGAGCGCAAGATCCGCGAGGCCGTGTTGGCCATCAAGCTTGAACGGGAGCTCCCCAAACAGGAGATCCTCGAGCGCTACCTCAACACCATCTACTGGGGTCGTGGCGCCTACGGCATTGAGTCTGCAGCCCGCACCTACTTCGGCGTGGACGTCGAGGACCTCAATCTCGCCCAGTCCGCCTATCTCGCCGGCATCATCCGGGCCCCCGAGTCAGCCGACGCCAATCGGCAGCCGGACGATCTTCTCTTCGACGATCAGCGACAGGAGGCCACGATCCGCCGCTCGACGGTGTTGGCCGCCATGGTGTCGCTCGGTTGGATCACTCCCCAACAGCGCGACGAGGTTGAGGAAGGTGGCTGGGACTACGTCCTGCCCCGGGAGACCCAGACCAATTACGGCAAGGTCGTTGGCGCCGACATCGGCACGGAGTACTTCGTGGACTACACCCGCCGGTGGCTCGTCGACCGCGGCATCTTCACCGACGACCAGATCTACGGCGGTGGATTGCGGATCTACACCACCCTCAATCTTGAGCATCAGCAGGCGGCGGCCGATGCCGTGCGCTCGACACTGGACCGTCCCGACGACCCCCAGGCGTCGCTGGTGTCGCTTGATGAGGCTGGTGGGATCACCGCCATGATCGGCGGGTTCGACTTCGCCGGGGACCAGGTCAACCTCGCCACCGGCACCTTCGGTGGGGGCAGCGGTCGCCAACCCGGTTCTTCGTTCAAGGCCCTCACCCTCGCCACGGCTCTGCAGGAAGGGGTGCCGCTGTCGCGCACCTACGACTCCCCCGGTCGCATGAAGATCGACCTCGGGGGTGGAGCGGTGTGGGATGTCGGTAACTACGCCGACAGCGGCATGGGGCGATTGAACCTCGTCGACGCCACCCGCAATTCTTCGAACACGGCCTACGCCCAGTTGATCATGGACGTTGGCGCCGGCGATGTCGCCGCCATGGCCACCCGCATGGGGGTCACCGCCGAGATCCCCGTGGTGCCTGCCATCACTCTCGGTGCGGCCGACGTCTCGGTGCTCGACATGACGACGGCCTTCTCGGTGTTCTCCCAGCGGGGGGAAAAGGTTGGGCCATGGCCGGTGCGCAAGGTCACCGACGCCAATGGGACGGTGCTGTGGGAGGCACCGTTGAACCGGGAGCGCGTGCTCGACCCCGACGTCGCCGACACCATGAACTGGGTGTTGCGTCAGGTGGTCGAGAACGGCACAGGTACGGGGGCCCGTATCGATCAGGTGGCGGCCGGCAAGACCGGTACGGCGGAGAACTTCCGTGACGCGTGGTTCATTGGGTACACGTGTCGGATGACGGCCGGGGTTTGGGTCGGGTACGCCGGTTCGGAAACCCGCTACATGAATTCGGTGCACGGGATCGAGGTGGTGGGTGGGTCGTTCCCCGCTCAGATCTGGCGGAAGTTCATGCTCCAGGTCGCCGAGGACGACTCCTCATGTGACTTCCGGCGCCCGGGGAGCTCGAACAACACCGACGACCCCTCGGCCCCGACCACGTCGTCGACGCAGTTGCCATCGACCACGGTGCCCCGACCGACGACGACGGCCCCCCGGCCGACGACGACAGTTCCTGCTCCCACGACGACCGTTGCTCCCCCACCGACATCAACGACGTCGTCGAGCGTCCCCCCGAGGCCCGCAAGCCCCTAACGAGCGTCGCTCAGACCACCTCGTGGGGGTAGTGGATCCGGCACACCTCACACCACCACTCAACGTCGCCCTCGGTGACGACCGGCGGCTCGTGATCGAGTTCGCCTCGTGGGTCGGGGGCGGGTTCGGAGACGATGTAGAGCCGGCGGACGTGGACCAGCGCAACCGCCTCGTCCCCACAACTGCCGCACATGGTGGGGGAGTCGGATGCCATGTCCAGACGCTATCGCCCGGACCGCCTGGGGGATCGGCCGGTGGTCACCGGCCAACGTGGTGTTGGAAACCCCCTGCCGGATACAGTGGGGGTGTTCCGCCGGTAGCCAAATGGGCACTGGACGGACAGGAGGTTCCCATGGGCAAGGTGACCGTGCCTTCCGTGCGTGCCCGCAAGGTGCGTAGCGGGGCTGACCCCATCGTCATGGTGACGGCGTACGACGCGCCTGGCGCCCGTATCGCCGATGAAGCGGGGGTCGACATCATCCTCGTCGGTGACTCCGTGGCCATGGTCGTACTCGGTCACGACAGCACCCTCGAGGTCAGTGTCGACGAGATGGTTCACCACACCGCTGCGGTGGCTCGCTCCGGCGCTCGCTCGCTCATTGTCGCTGACATGCCGTGGCTCAGTTACCACCTGTCGGTGGAAGACACCGTCCGTAATGCGGCCGCGCTCGTGCGCGCCGGCGCAGGGGCCGTGAAACTCGAGGGAGGCGCCAAGCGGGTTCCGATGGTCAGCGCCATCGTCGACGCCGAGATCCCGGTCATGGGTCACCTCGGACTTACCCCACAGTCGGTGCACGCCATGGGCGGGTTCAAGGTCCAAGGTCGCGAACAGGGTGCCGCCGACGTGCTCGTCGAGCACGCCCTCGCCCTGCAGGAGGCCGGCTGTTTCTCGCTCGTGCTCGAGGGCATCCCGAGCGAAGTGGGGCGGATCGTGACCAGCGCCGTGGACATCCCCACCATTGGGATCGGTGCCGGCCCTGACTGTGATGGTCAGGTGCTGGTCTTCCACGACGTGCTGGGCATCGAGGACCGCATCACGCCCCGATTCGTGCGCCGTTACGCCAATCTCAAGTCCGATGCCGTGGCTGCGCTCGAGGCGTGGGCCAATGACGTCCGCACCGGCGGATTCCCGGCGGCGCAAGAGTCGTACCACCTGCCCCCCGGGATCGAGACCGATCACTACCCCGAGGACCCAGGGGCGACCATCGGGCTCTACGGTGCCGCTGCTCCCACTGAGGAGAGCCGCACCGCCTGATTAGGTGGGGGTCACCCGGACCCGATATGTCACCGGCCAGAGTTTGCCGGTGATGAGGAACTCATCAGTCGTTCCGGGAATGCGGGCGATGCCGTTGAGCACACCGGTCGGTGGGACACGGAGAGCATCCACGAGGCGACTGGCATCGAGGGTGGCCACGACCCGACCGTCGCCAGGGTCGATGAGGATGATCTCTCTGGTTTGCCAGACGTTGGCCCAGACCAAACCGTCGACGCATTCGAGTTCATTGAGCCGGGGGACCGGCTGCCCGGCGAGGGTCACCTCCACGGTTCTCACTGGGTCGAAGGTCTTAGCGTCGCGGAGGGCGATGGTGGCTGTCCCGTCGCTCATGGCGAGCGTGGTGGCGTTGAGCTGACACAGGCCCCAACCCTCGCCGGAATAGGTCATCCGCCGCCGTTCAGTGAGGTCGCTCGGGTCGAGGACCGCCACGGTCTCCTCCCGCCAGGTGATGAGGTGCAACTCCTCGCCGTCTCCGGAGTTCACCGTGGCGAGGCCTTCAGCGAACCAGGTGGGGTCGAGAGGAGTCGTGGCAATGATCGCCCCGGTCGCCGGGTCCAGTTCCTGTACGGACGAGTCGCCGTAGCCACCGGAACTCTCAAACAATCGACCGTCAGCGGTGAAGGTCAGTCCTTGGGTGAACGAACCGGTGTCTCGTGGGATCTCATCGAGCACCTCGTAGCGAAGGGTCACCGGTCCGTTGGCGGAGGCGGCAACCAGCGGGTTGGGATTGGGTGCTGCTGCGGTGGTCTCGGGTGTGTTTTGGCTGCAGCCGGCGATTGCCATGGCCACGACTGCGGCGGCAATGACGCTCCTGGTGAGGTTCTGGCAACCCCGGTGGCGCCGGGGAACGGGGCGGATCTCGGCGCAAGGTTCCACCCGGCAAGTATGGCCACAGTCCGTGGTTGAGGCCTGTCGCCCCGGAGCGGATGGGCGTGGCGGGAGGCTCCTCCGCTAGGGTGACGTTTCGCTCATAGGCCGGGACGCCAGAAAGTCTCGGTTCCTGCTCCGCAAGTTGCGGGGCCCCGGCAGTGCCGGGTCCGAAGGAGGTGGATGCTCGCCATGCGAGCCTACGAACTCATGGTCATCATCGACGGCGACGCTGAGGAAGGCGTTGCGGAGTCGTTCCGGGACAAGATCGCCGAGGCAGTGGTCACTGCTGGCGGCGAGGTGAAGTCGACCGACATGTGGGGTCGCCGCCGGTTCGCCTACGAGATCAACCACAAGTGGGAGGGCGTCTACTTCGTGATGGAGTTGCTCGGCCCGGGCGGCAATGCCCTCGACGAGATGGAGCGCTCCCTCCGCCTCGCTGACGACGTGGTTCGTCACAAGCTCATCCGACTGCCTGACAACGAGGCCGCTCGCCGCGGCCTGTTGGGCGCCTCGGCCTGACGGCCCTCAACTCGAGACCCAGGAGGTCATCAACGTGGCCAATGACAACGCAGTGACCATCGTCGGCAACTGCACCCGAGACCCAGAGCTCCGCTACACCAACGGGGGCATGCAGGTCGCCGGGTTCGGTGTCGCCATCAACCAGCGACGACGCAACAACGAGACGGGCCAGTGGGAGGACGGCGAGACGTCGTACTTCGACGTGACCTGTTTCCGCGAGCTCGCCGAGAATGTCGCCGAGTCGGTGAGCAAGGGCACCCGGGTCATCGTGTCGGGCACCCTGCGTCAACGCTCGTGGGAGACCCCTGACGGCGATCGCCGGTCAAAGGTCGAGATCATTGCCGATGAGGTCGGTCCGTCACTGCGGTGGGCCACGGCCTCCATTGAGCGTGCCGGCCGATCCGATGGTGGTGGCGCCCCCCGCAGTGGTAGCGCCCCATCCGGTCCACCCCCCGCCTACGACAACGAAGAGGAGCCGTTCTAATGGCCCGTCCAGCCCCCCGTGGCAAGAACCGGGACAACGCCCGGCGTGTCAAGAAAAAGATCAGCATCCTGCGGACCGAAGGTGTCCAGTACGTCGACTACAAGGACGTCAACCTGCTGCGCCGTTTCATGTCGGACCGGGCCAAGATCCGGTCCCGCCGGGTGACGGGCAACGACACCCAGCAGCAGTCGGACATCGCCATGGCGATCAAGAACGCCCGTGAGATGGCGTTGCTCCCCTACGCCAGTCGGGTCACCCAGCAGCGTGGGGGCCGGCGGGGCGAGCGCGGTGATCGTGGCGATCGCGGAGATCGTCCGGAACGTGACGGCGGTCGTGAGGACGTGGCTGTGGCCACCGAGGACGCCGTCTACGCCGATGAGGCCATGGCAGAAGCCGCCGAGTTGGTTGAGGAGGTCGAGGCTGTGGTCGAGGCCGAGGAGATCGCTGCGGTCGAGGAGGAGGCGTGATGAAGCTCCTGCTGCGTTCAGATGTGTCCGGCGTGGGCAACAAGGGCGATGTCGTCGACGTTGCCGATGGCTACGCCCGCAACTATCTGGTGCCCCGCGGACTGGCCATTGCGGCCACCGCCGGGGTCGAGCGCCAGGCCGAGTCGATGCGTCGTTCCCGCAAGGTGCGCGACGAGGCGGATCGGGCGGCAGCCGAGGACGTGGCCCGGCTGCTGGTACCGGTCGTGGTGTCGATCCGGGAGCGTGCCGGTGCCGAGGGCAAGTTGTTCGGCTCTGTGACCACCGCCGAGGTGGTGGACGCCGTGCGTGACCAGTTCGGCGTTGAGCTGGATCGCAAGACGCTCCACATCGATGAACCCATTCGGGAGATCGGAACCCATGGAGTCCAGGCTCGCCTGCACTCCGAGGTGCAGTTCCAGATCACCGTTGAGGTGTCGGCCGCCGACTGAGTCCCCGTGGGGGTGGATCCCCCGTGGATGTCACATCGTCGGTGAAGACTGGGTGGATCAACCCGGTTCGTTTGCCGCGACCGGATCCGACCCGAGCCCCCGAGGAGGGACACCTCGTTGTCATCCACATGCGGGCTGTGTTCTCCACAGTTCATCCACAGGCTGATCCACCTTGATTTCGGGGTTTTACCCCTGTCAGCACACAGGCTGGCTGAGGCAGAGTGGAGGCATCATGAGCAACCCAGATGACCGTTCCCCCTCGTCCCCGGCGCCTCGTGTTCCGCCCCACGACCTCCAGGCCGAGGAGTCCGTTCTCGGCGCCATGCTGCTGTCCCGCGACGCCATCTCGGTGGCGTCGGAGATGCTCTCCTCCGACGACTTCTACAAGCCCGCCCACGCCCACATCTTCGACGCCATCTGTTCGCTGACGGCGTCGGGTGAACCCTCCGACCCGGTCACGGTGGCCGACGAACTCCGCCGCGCCGGCGTGCTCGATGCCATCGGCGGAGTGGCGACACTCGTGGCGTTGCAGACCAACACGCCGGCAACGTCCAACGCCCAGCACTACGCCCGCATCGTCGAGGAGCACTCGCTGCTGCGTCGACTGATCGGGGTGTCGAGCGAGATCGCCGAGGCGGCCTACGAGTTGCCCGACGACGTCGTCAAGACCGTGGATTGGGCCGAGTCACGCGTCTTCGACGTGGCACAGCGCCGAGTGGTCGACAGCATGGCGTCAATCGATGATCTCCTCAGTGAGAATCTCGACCATCTTGAGCACCTCTACACCCGGGGCGATGCCATCACCGGCACGCCCACCGGGTTCGCCGACCTCGATGAACTCACCTCGGGGCTCCAGCCCAACTCCCTCGTCGTTCTCGGCGCCCGGCCGTCGGCCGGCAAGACCTCACTGGCGCTGTCCATCGCTGCGAATGCCGCTCTTGAGTCCGGTCGGCCCATCCTGATCTTCTCCTTGGAGATGGGGCACCTTGAGTTGACCCAACGGTTGCTCTGTGCCGAGGCCCGGGTCGACTCCAAGCGGGTGCGCAACGGCGGGCTCACCAACACGGACTGGGAGCGGATTGCCCACGCCACCGGCCGTCTCGCCGACGCCAAGCTCTGGATCGACGACAACCCCAACCTCACGATCATGGAGATCCGGTCCAAGGCCCGCCGTCTTCGCAGCCGCGTCGGCGACCTCGGCCTCATCGTCGTGGATTACCTCCAGCTCATGAGCGGGCGTTCCCGGGCGGAGAACCGTCAGGTGGAGGTGTCAGAGATCAGTCGTGGTCTCAAAATTCTCGCCCGCGAGCTCGAATGCCCGGTGCTGGCGCTTTCCCAGTTGTCCCGAAACCTTGAACTCCGGGCGGACAAGCGACCGATCCTCGCCGACCTTCGCGAGTCGGGGTGTCTCACCGGCGACACGCTCATCACCCGGGCGGACACCGGACAACAGGTCACCATGGCGTCGCTCGCCTCCTCGGGCGAGACGGACATCCCCATCTGGACCCTTGATCGCAGCTTCAGGATGCGCCGGTCCACGATGTCGCGGGTGTTCCCGACGGGGACCAA
>JALRFT010000139.1 GCA_023261915.1 Acidimicrobiales bacterium
GTCGTCACTGAGGTTTGCCACGATTGGTGTCCAGTCATCGGTGCCCCAGCGGTCGTTGATCGCCGCCACGGTGGCTTCGACCTCGTGGCGGTAGGCGACGTACTCCGGCAATGTCTCCCGTGACGGGTAGATGAACGCTGCGAACGTCACCTGCTCCCGCCACTGCGGGTACCGGTCCAACAACAGGTCAAAGGCCCGTAGACCCCGCACGATGTTTTTCGATGGTTCGATCCGGTCCACCCGCACCAACAACCGCCGATCGCCGACGAGTTCCTCGATCTGACGTGTCGCTTCGGTCACTGCCGGCGACGCTGCAGTGCGGGCGAGGTCATCAACGTCAGGGCCGAGTGGAGCCACGAACGTGGCTGGAGGAGTGATGGAGCGATCGGCATAACAGGCCAGGAACTGGTCGGCCCAGCGCTGCGTGTGGAACCCACAGGCCACGTGGGCAGCGAGACCTTGGAGCATCTCCTCGCCCACGTGATCAGGGAGGAACCGCAACCCGTCGGGGTCGGTGAACGGGGTGTGACTGAAATGCACACAGCGCAGATCTGGTCGTCGTTCGGCAAGGAACCCGGCGACGAGGGTCAGGTGGTAGTCCTGGATCAGTACCGTCGCTCCCTGGGGGGCCGTCTCGGCGACGGCGTCGGCCATGGCGGCGTTGAAGACGTGATACGCAGCCCAAGCGGTCTCGAAGCGCTGGTCGTCTGTCCGCCGTCCGGCTGTATCGAACAGACCGTGGTGGACGAACCACAGGTTGGCGTTACACACCACCTCGTAGGCGTCGGCGAACGTCGCAGGGTCCACGGCCACGAGCAGCACCTGCAAGCCGTCAACGTTCAAGACACCGTCGCGGGCAGCCAACCGGTCGGCGTCGCCCATGGCGGCGGCCACCCACAGTGAACCGGTGCTCGAAAAGACGGGTCCGAGGCCGGAAACAAGACCGCCTGCACCTCGTCGAGGCACTAGGGAACCGTCGTCAGCGAGGGTGAACGAGACCGGCCCCCGGTTGGAGACGACGACGACGTCTCCGGGAGTGGCCATGCGCGCACCCTACCGGCTCAATCCCTGAATTCGGCGACGATCGGGGCGTGATCACTGACGTTCCAAGAATCCGGGAAGTCCCTGATTCCACCGGTCAAGGTGCTCAGCTCACACGCCAAGTCGTTGGTGGCGAGAATGAAGTCGATCTGTTGCCGTGAGGCGTTGGGCGACGGGTTGTTGCGATGTGACCACAGGTGTCCGCACTCTTCGGGTCTGCGGGCCGTACAACCCGTGCACTGGTCGAGTGGTGAGCGGGTGTGAGCGGTGATCTCGGTCAGGTCGAACAACCCCAGGCGATCGACGACGGGCGGCATGTCGCGTGGGTGCAGGTTGAAGTCACCTGCCACGATGATGCGGTCCCGCCGGTCGGATTCGAACAAGGGTGACAGATCGCGGAGCAGGGCGGGGGTGGTGTGCCGGCCGTGACCACACTTGCGCCCCTTGAGGTCAACGTTGAGGCCGTAGAGGCCCACGACGGTCGCCCACCACTCGCCGTCAACGTTGACGTCGGCCACTACAGCTGCGCCGGGGTAGCGCGACGTGACCTCCACGGTGCGCCGGCGGAACCTGCCGATGGTGACGTGGTCAACCGCAGTGAGTTCGACGCCCCGGCCGGTGATCACCGTTCCCCATCGACGTGTCGGCCCGATGCCTTCGGGCCGCCACACGGTGTCCCAACCAGCTGGTGGTCCACCGGCTGGGACCCGGGCCTCGGTGA
Organism: Acidimicrobiales bacterium; assembly: GCA_023261915.1. Taxonomy (GTDB): domain Bacteria; phylum Actinomycetota; class Acidimicrobiia; order Acidimicrobiales; family Acidimicrobilacustridaceae; genus M30B73. The sequence continues at coordinate 1,763 of JALRFT010000139.1, forward strand.
GCACGGCGATATCGGGTGCGACGGTGTCGGTCAGCCACGTCCAGCAGCGCTTCAGCGGCGGGGCGTTGTAGCCCTGCTGCATGTTCCAGGTTGCGACGCGCACGGTTCCTCCCGGTGGTCAATTCGTTTCTCTCTTTGGAGTCGCACGATTCCGGTGTCGTGGTGCGCAGGCCCCGGGGTTGCACCGAATGGGGCGAGACGTGCGATTGGTCTGTGGTGGCGGGTTTGGGGGCGTTCGAGGCGCCCACCCAAATTTGTTACCAAATAGATTCACAAATTGGTTCACAAAATAGGCGTGGAATAGATGCGGAATTAGTTCGGAAAACTGAGCGTGGAACTAGGTGGAGATATGCGGACACGGTGGGGGATAAATCCCTGTGCAGCGTTGCTTTCTGGCGGTCAGGCCGGTAGCCTGACCTTCCCCTGCGAGCAGGACTCATTGCCCATTTACTTGGAGACTAAAGGTGCCAAAATCAGCGATTTACTTGACCAAATCAGCCCTGATTCATTCAGAAACCTTGTGGAATGGGCGTGATCCACGGGAACTCTTCGCCCTCGACCCCGAGTCATGGGCGGTCCTTGAGTCCCACGGTGACCTACGACCCGGGGTGGGATACCTCTTTCACCAGGTCTGCACCCCCAGATTGTGGGACCCCGTCTACGTCGGGGTTGACCCCCGCCGTGCGTTCAGTGCCCGCCTCGAGTTTCCCGGCTGCCACCTCAGCGTCGGCGACGGCCCCAGCGGCGGCGAACGAGCCGTCATGAGATCCCTTGACCTTCGCAACTTCGTGGGGAGTTGCGGTGGTCTCACCATCGGCAGTGGTGACCACGAGTTTGTAGAGCTCGCCGAGGAAGCGTCCCGGCTCGGCTTACGCGTCCGGGTCGTGTCATGGGCCACCCGGCTCTCCGGGTCGCTCGCAACCGTTGCCCACGAGGTCGTGCTCCTCGATCACTTCCTCCCCGGCGGACCGCGAACCATCTCCCCCCGACCCCGCACCTGGCGGGGTACCAGTGCAGCAGCGTCAGACTTCACGGAGGCAGCGTGACCGCAGTGACCATCGATCCCCGCATCGGACTCCCCGAGTACGCCGAGGACCTCTGGGCTGAATCGATTCTTGGACACGACGACCCTGAGGTCGAGTGGTACGACGGTCTCGTCGACTCGTTGGAAGTCGAACGTTGGGACGTTGAGTCGGTGCTGTGTGCCCTTGACCACCTCGAACCGTTCGCCACGGCATCGTTCGAACGGGAACGTGGACGGGTCCCCGTCGGCCGGTTCCGGGTGTCGATCTCACATGACACGGTGCGGTCATGCACCGCTCCTGGTGTGCGCCGGGCCTACCGCCGAGGAGACGACCGGGCCATCGTGTGGATGGAGATGGCATCAGGGAGTGCTGCGTTGCTGTGTGTGGCGACCACGATCGACTACCGGGACGAACTGCTCGACACCATCGTCGGCCTCGCTGAAAGCGAGTGCTCCACCTGGCGCGGTCAGGCGGTGCAGATTGACCCGTCGGAGCGACGCGGGTTCCGGCATCTCGCCCCCCGCCAGCCCGCACCGCCGGCACCCCCACTCGTCGATGGGCTGCGTCGCAACCTCGTCGTGCCCCTCACCAGGTTCGATACCCTCGGGATTCACGTGTCGCGACGCGGCGTGCTGCTCCAGGGCCGGCCCGGCACAGGGAAGTCGTGGGCCATCGAATGGGTGGTGTCCCAGGTCCTCGGTCCGGTAACCGTCATCGTGGCCACCCCGTCGGTGGTCGGGAGCGGGCCGCTCATGCGGGGCGCGTTCGACATGGCGGCGGCGGCCGCCCCGGCGTTGTTGGTGCTCGAAGATCTCGACGTCGGTGCCGGCCACCGGATGCTGAGTGCCTCGGCGTTCGGTGAGATCCTCAACTCAATGGACGGTCCGGGTCGCACCCCTGGGGTGTTCGTCGTCGCCACAACCAATCATCCCGAGATGCTCGATCCCGCCCTCAGCCAGCGTCCAGGACGTTTCGACGTCACGCTCGAGGCGTCCGAAGCTCCCGACGAGGTTCGCCGCCGGGCGGTGGAGGCCATGGCCACCGAACTCGGGGTGAGCGATGACGAGGTCACCGACGTCGTGGCCCGCACCAAGGGCTACTCCATGGCCGAGATTGCCGCCATCGGTCAGATGGCGTGGCTGGTGGCGGCCGACACTGGTGACGCCCCCAGCCTCGTGGCGGCCTTGAGCGCACTCGCAGTGGAGTCCCCGATGGTGGCTGCCAAACAGGTGCCGGCCGGGTACGCCTGAGGCCACCCGCCCACCTGTGTCACAGCTGGGTCGTATGAGTTTTTGGTGAGTCGTATTCAAGTGAGGGGACGGGAGGAGAGCGGTCATGGGGTGCCTTGATGCGATCCGCATCCTGTTGCTCGTCTTCGTGGTGATCCCCTTCTTCCTCGCCATGTTCGCCGTCCTCGGCGCCCTCGGGTTGTTCGTCGTCATCGCCCTCCTTGGCCTTCCCCTCGCCTTTCTTCTCGCCGCTTGACCACTCACGGACCTGACGCTGCACGGAATGTGTGGCGTGATGCGACCACTAGGTGACGTCGCCGTGCGACGAGCAGACCAGCGAGGAGAGCACCGCAGTGAACGACGAACAGCACATCTACCAATTGACCTGGCGGCACCCGTTCTGGGGCTACACCGAAGAGGGAATCCTCGAGGCACCGGATCTTGACACCGCCATCGCCCTCGCCCCGCCCGAATCGGCCCATGGTCTCCCCATCAGTGAGATCGCCGGACCGGAAGGTGTGGCGGTGGCCACCATCACCGAACCTCCCGACTACGAGGTGTGTTTCCTTATCGAACACGACGGTCGGTTCGCCGAGGAGGTCGTGCACGCCCCGACTGTGTCGTCGGCGTGGGAACTCGTTGCGATGGTCATCGCCCCCGAAGCCCGCGTCGTGGCGTTCTCCGTTGACGGATTCACGATGCGCCCCGACGAGGTTGAGGACGGCTTTTGGGAGCGACCGGGCATACCGGCCGGCTGGGCACCAACTGACTGACCGACCTCAGAGGTAGCCGGCGTTGGGCGGGTTGGCCGGCGTGCGTTGTGAGGGCGCCGGGATGGCCTCGGCGGGGATGATCCGCAACAGGTCAGTGCGCAACGTGGGTTTGTTCGTCAGCCCCTTGGCCTGACGACGCACCACCTCATTGAACAGTTTCCGCACTTCCCTGGCGTTGCCGAAGCCCGTGTGTCGGGGCCACGACGCCAACAACTGCCGGAGTCGCACCCGGGCTTCAGGGTCGAGTTCGTAGTCGTAGGTGTGTGCCAGACCATCGAAGATCGCTTCGAGCTCGCTGCCGGTGTAGTCATCGAACCGCACGGTGAGGTCGAACCGGCTGCGAAGGCCGGCGTTGGTGTCGAGGAACCTCTGCATCTCGGCGGGATAGCCCGCCACCACGACCGCCAGCTCGTGCCGGTGGTTTTCCATGAAGGCGTTCAGCGTATCGATGGCTTCGGTGCCGTAGTCGTCATGACGTCCTGCCAATGAGTAGGCCTCATCGATGAACAGCACGCCGCCCAACGCCCGCTCACATGCTTTCGTCGTCTTGATGGCGGTCTGGCCGAGGTACGCGGCGACCAGGTCGGCCCGACCCACCTCCACGAGATGCCCGCTTGGGAGCAGGCCGAGGGAGGCGTACAACTCGCCGACGAAACGGGCCACGGTCGTCTTGCCGGTTCCCGGGTTGCCGACGAACACGAGGTGCGGACTCGACTCGAGGGCGGCGAGGCCCTTGTCGCGTCGCTCCCGGTTGATCGCATAGGTGGTGGCAAAAGCGTGAATGGTGCTCTTCACCGAACCGAGACCAACCAGCGCATCGAGATCGCTCAGGATCTCTTCGCAGGGTCGACACGTCGGGCTCGCCGATCGTGCCGGGCGGTCGTCTGGTCGTTCGTCGGTTTCCTCGTCGATGGACTCGTCGTCCGAGTCGTCGACATCATCGGTGGTGTCGGTCCGCCGGTCACGCTCGCTCACCTCGTCGCGCTTGAGGACCTCCTCAAGTCCGCGCCGGGCCCGCCGGGCCATCCAGGTAATGGCTTCGAGGATCTCTCCGAGACCGTCAGGCTGCACCTCTTCGGCCCGCATGCTGTGACTGACGAGCACCGCCCCGATGTTGCGCACCCCTCGCTCCCGGTCCAGATGGATGGTGGCGACCGGAAACT
>JALRFT010000228.1 GCA_023261915.1 Acidimicrobiales bacterium
AGGAACAAAACGTCCCCTACTACCGACGCCTCGGGTTCGAGGTGACTGACACCTATGACGTTGCCAACGGACGAGGGCCCCGTCTGTGGTTGATGTGGCGGGATCCCGTCCCACCCCACCCAGGATGAACCCGTCCCGGCACTGATCGACACCTGCGGTGATCGGGCATTGCGGTGCGAACGCTGAAATCCACTGCTGGGGGCCGATTCACCCCGCAGTCGGGACCACACGCGGGGGCGATGTTGCAGTGCCAATTCGTCGCCGTACGCTTTGGGTTGTCATCAACGTCATCCGATCGTCACCGTCGGACCTGAGATTCCGAACACGGTTGTGTTGGCGTCGGCAGAAGCGCTTCGTGACACGACAGCCAGCCCACGACACTCGATAACGCAGTCGATCCATCAGGTGTGGAAGGGGCAAGGGACATGATGCACAGGCGATCCTCAGCTCAGCCAGCGGGCGGACGGCGACCCGGAGTCTCAACGCCTTACCGCCGAGTGGTGGGGATGTTCGTGGTGGCGGCCCTGCTGTGTGTCACGGTCGTCACCTCCTGGCCAGGCATCTCCCCACCTGCAGCAGCGATCGAAGACGGCGCGGCGCAGGTCACGACGGCCCCCCCTCCACCGAGTCAACCCGTGCGGGTCGGCGCGACCACCCTCAACCGCATGGAGCGGTATCTGCTCTCGGCAGGGTCTGATGGCATACACGCCTACTTCGGCACCGACACCTCCCCGGCTCAGATCGTCAAGGTCCGCCTGGCCGACATGGCCAGGGTGGGAGCGGTGACCCTCAATGTCGGTGAGGACACCCTGCGCTCAGCAGTCACCGACGGCACGTTCGGGTACTTCGCCACTTACACCGCTCCCGGCCGGATCGTGAAGGTTCGCCTGTCGGACATGACCCGCGTTGGTGCTCTCACCCTGAACGCCGGTGAGGACTTCGTGGGTTCGGCCACCACGGATGGCACCTACGGCTACTTCGGGACCGACACCTCCCCCGGACAGGTCATCAAGGTGCAGCTCAGCGACATGACCCGGACCACAGCGATCACCCTCGATCCGGGTGAGAACCGATTGCTGTCATCCGTGTCCGACGGAACGCACGGCTACTTCGCCTCCTACACCGCCCCCGGGCAACTGGTGAAGGTCCGCCTGGCTGACATGGCCAGGGTGGGAGCGGTCACCTTGAACCCTGGGGAATCCAACATCTTGACGGCCGTGTCCGACGGGACCCACGCTTACCTCAGTACCGACACCTCCCCCGGCCAGATCGTCAAGGTTCGCCTGGCGGACATGACCAGAGTGGGTGCAGTCACCCTCGATACCGGCGAGAACGCCCCGAATGCGGCGGTCAGCGACGGCACCCACGCCTTCTTCGGCACCGCCACCTCTCCGGGGCGCGTGGTCAAGGTCCGTCTCGCCGACATGATTCGGGTCGGGGCTTTGAATCTCAACGCCGGGACGAATCTCCTCAGTTCAGCGGTCATCGATGGCACCCACGCCTACTTCGGTACGACCACCGCACCGGGCCAGGTGATCAAGGTTCGCCTCAGCGACATCGTTCTCGACGCCACCCTCACGCTGAACCGGGGTGAGGATCGGCTGGCGGCCGGAGTCACGGACGGAACCTTCGGCTACTTCGGCACCGACACCGTGCCCGCCCAGATCGTCAAGGTCCGCCTCGTGGACATGGTTCGCGTCGATGCCGTCACCTTGAGTACTGGTGAAGACACCATCGGAGCGGCCGTCACCGACGGCACCTTCGGCTACTTCGCCACCAGCACGTTCCCGGCCCAGGTGATCAAGATCAGCCTTGACGACATGACCCGAGCAGGCGCCGTCACCCTCGACGCCGGGGAGGATTTCGTGGTCTCGGCCACCACCGACGGCGTACACGGCTACTTCGGCACCAACACCTCGCCGGGTCGGGTGGTCAAGGTCCGTCTTGCGGACATGGTGCGGGTGGGGGCCGTGTCACTTGCGACCGGAGAAGACTCGCCAACTTCAGCAATCACCGATGGTGTCCACGGCTACTTCGGCACCAACACCTTTCCCGGCACTGTCGTCAAGGTTCGCCTGGCCGACATGACCCGCATCGGAGCCGTCACCCTCGATGCCACCGAGGGCTTCTTGGCCTCGGCAATCACCGATGACAGCTTCGGCTACTTCGCCACGTACACCTCCCCCGGGCAGATCGTGAAGGTCCGCTTGGCCGACATGACGAGAGTGGGCGCGGTGACACTCGCCACCGGGGAGGACAATCCCGAAGCAGCGATGACCGATGGAACGTTCGGGTACTTCGGGACGGAACTGCCCGGGCGGATCGTGAAAGTCCAGTTGTCGAACATGACGAGGGTCGCCGCCCTGACCCTCGAAACGGGCGAGGACCGGCTCGTGTCGGCGATCTCAGGGGGCACGATCGGCTACTTCGGCACCAACACGGCGCCCGGCCGGGTGGTGAAAGTCCTTCTGGCCCCGTCAACGGAAACCTCATGCGGATTCGTTGATGCGGGGGCCATTCCTACCTACGCCCAGGTGGGAGCCTGTTGGGCTCTGGCCAACGGCATCACCACCAACAACCCGTTCCGACCGGGTGACCTGACCACGAGGGCCGAGATGGCAGCGTTCCTGTGGCGGGCTGCCGGTCAGCCGGCGGCGCCGGCATCGTGCGGCTTTGTCGATGAGGCACAAATTCCCGGGTACGCCCGAGAGGCGGCGTGTTGGCTATCGGTCAACGGAATCACGACCAACAACCCCTTCCGCCCGGACCAGACCGCCTACCGCGACCAGGTGGCGGCGTTCCTGTGGCGGGCTGCCGGACAGCCGGCCGCCCCCGAGTCCTGCGGGTTCGTCGACGAGTCCGCGATACCGGCCTACGCCCGAGAGGCAGCGTGCTGGTTGTTGACCAACGGAATCACCACGAACAACCCATACCGCCCGACCAGCATTGCCAGTCGGGCCCAGGTGGCGACGTTCCTGAACCGGGTCAACACGCTGGACTGAGCGGGCGAATACGCATCGGCCACAAATCGGGCGCTCCCGCCAGCTCGGACTGTCACG
>JALRFT010000229.1 GCA_023261915.1 Acidimicrobiales bacterium
GGGATGGCAACGATTTCGTCGACCTGCCGGTGCTGGTCAAGGCCCGCGGCAAGTGCACCACCGACCACATCTCCGCTGCGGGTCCGTGGCTGAAGTACCGGGGTCACCTCGAGAACATCTCGGGGAACCTGTTCCTCGGGGCGGTCAACGCCTTCACCGACGAGACGGGCACCGGTGTGGACCAGATCGACGGCGAGGTCCGTTCCCTGCCCGACATCGCCAAGCGATACCACGAGGCCGGCATGGCGTGGGTGGCCATTGGTGACGAGAACTACGGCGAAGGGTCCTCACGGGAGCACGCCGCCATGGAGCCCCGCCACCGGGGCTGTCGGGCCGTGCTGAGCCGATCGTTCGCCCGTATCGCCGAGACGAACCTAAAGAAGCAGGGCGTGCTGCCCCTGACCTTCGCCGATCCCACCACCTGGGACGCCATCGGCCCAAACGATCGCATCTCGGTTCTCGGTCTCGCCGATCTCGCTCCCGACACGCCCGTGCGGTGCCGCATCACCAAAGCCGACGGTACCGTCCTCGACTTTGAGTGCAACCACTCGCTGTCGGCCGAACAGATCGGCTGGTTCCGAGCTGGTGGGGCGCTGAACATCATCCGTCAGAATCAGGCAAGCGCCTGAAACTCCCGTCGACCGAGGTCAGTGTGTGAGCGCCGAGGCGTCGGCCTGATCGTCGGCGGCGGGCAGCACCACGCTGAACAGGTCGAAACCAACCGTGAGCTCGCCGTCGTAACCCCCTTGACGGACGTCGTCCCGAAAGGACTCCTCGTCCTCGGCGGTGGTCGGGGGCGGGATCAGGTGGGTGAGGACTAGGTGGCCGACCCGGGCGTCGGCGGCGAGCGTTCCGAGGGCCACGGTGTCGGCGTGGTAGTCAAAGATCGACTCGAACGGGGTGCCGGCGATCCGCTCAGCCATGGCCGAGACCCGGCAGGCCTCGTGCACAAGCACGTCTGCATCGAGTGCAAAATCTCTCACCTCTGAACACACCCGCGTGTCGCCTGAGATCACGACGACCGCTGTCGGCGTGGTGACCCGGTAGGCCACGGCGTCAACGACCGGCTCATGGTGGACGGCTATGGCCTCCACCACTACCTCGTCACCGGGCTGTCCGTCGGGCATCTCGGCCCGCCACACCACCTGCGCTTCGGTTGAGGGTAGAAATGAGCGCACCTCAACACCGGGCGGGCGAGGTTGTACGTGGGCCATGCGAACGGCGATGTCATCGTCGAAGGGCTCAAGCATCCGTTCCGCGAAGCGACTTGCCTCACCGTGGGCGGCGACCACGACCAGGGGACTGGCCCGATGGAGCGTCGACTGCACCCAGCGGGTGAGCGCCACATCAGCGAGGTCCACCACATGGTCACTGTGCACATGGGTGATGAAGACCGCACTGAGTTGATGGGCGGCACAGCCCGCCTCGGCGAGCCGCAGCATGGTGGCGCGACCGGCATCGAACTGCAGGGCGACGCCCCCACAACGCACCAGCACGCCCGCGCCCGCTCGGCCAGGGCTCGGGTGGGGCACCCCGGTACCGGTGAGGGTCACCGTGGTCGCGGGCATCACACGCACCGGTTTCGGATGGTGCCGACCGCCTCCACCCATGACTCGAGCACCTGCCCCGCAGCAAGGCTGCGAGCCGGTTGCCGAGCCATGCCAACTCCCGACGGCGTTCCCGTGAATACGACGTCACCCGGTCGGAGAGTCAGCACCGACGAGAGCTCCTCCACCAGAGCGGGAACATCGAAAATCAGGTCGCTCGTGCGGGCATCCTGCACGACCTCGCCGTCGAGCGAGCAACCTAACCCCAGATCATCGGGGTTTGGCAGTTCGTCCGGTGTGACGAGCCACGGCCCCATGGGACCAAACCCGGTCCGCGACTTGCCCAATGAGAACTGCATTCCGGCGGCGAACTGCAGTTGGCGATCACTGATGTCCTGTCCGACCGTCACGCCCGCCAAGTGGGACCAGGCGTCGTCTCTCGACACGCTGCGGGCGGCCCGCCCGACGATCACGACCAACTCCACTTCCCAATCCACTGACCCACCGGTGATGGGGACGTCGTCGAAAGGGCCGGAGAGTGACTCGGGGAACTTGGTGAAGGTGGCGGGAACCTCAGGGATCGCCATGCCTGACTCCTCGGCGTGGGTCCGGTAATTCAGACCGATGGCGAAGACCTGGCGGGGTCGAGGCGAGGGGTTTCTGAGAGCGGCGGGGTCCAGCGGCCCCGTTGCGGAGGTGACTGTCTCGGCGAACGCACGGAAGTCATCCCACTCGTCGTAGAGCGAAGCGGGATCAGATCCGAAACGACCACCTGAGATTTCGGCGACATCAGCGATCTCGTCGCCGAGCACGATGACGGCGCGTCCGGCGTGATTGGCAAACTTCATAGCTCGCTCCTTGGGTGGACAGTTGTGAGAGTCATTGGGGTCACGACACGACACCGGCGCCGGTGAGTTGGAGGCGCAGTCCCGTGAGCAATTCGCCGGCCTCGGTGGCGGTGGACGCGGTGCCGAACACGATGAAGTCGGGACGGACAACAACGAAGTGGGCACCGTGGCGGGCAAACCACTCCGCCAAGCCGGCACCAGGATCGGTTAACTCATGCACGGTGCCTCCCAGCGCAGCGAACCACTCGAGAACGACGGGTTCCACGGCCTGAGGGTCAGCGCCGAGACACAACAGACGCCAACCGCTACCCGTCACCTCGTCGAGCCACACCCCACCGACAGTCCCTTGCACCGATAGGGCACCGGCTCCCGGCGATCGGGGCTCAATGATCCCCTCGACCAAGGGCGGGGGTTCAGCCGCCTCGGTCAGCCCGTCACCCACCGCCGCCGCCATGGCCGCGTCGCGCGCAGCTGCCTCCACGGGATCAGTGACACAGATCACCCGGCCGAGCGCCAGGGAGAATT
>JALRFT010000321.1 GCA_023261915.1 Acidimicrobiales bacterium
GAACTGTTCCATGGCCCCACGCTCGCCTTTAAGGACATTGCGCTCCAGCCCGTGGGTCGACTCTTCGACGAGGTGCTCGCCGCCGACAGTCGGCACATCACCATCGTGGGGGCGACCTCGGGAGACACCGGTTCGGCGGCCATCGAGGCCGTCCGGGATCGGGACCACATCGAGATCTTCATGTTCCACCCTGCCGGTCGCGTGTCTGACGTGCAACGCCGCCAGATGACCACGGTGATGAGCGACAACGTGCACAACATCGCCATCGACGGAACGTTCGACGACTGCCAGGATCTCGTCAAGGCGCTGTTCGCCGACACCGGATTCCGTCAGCGTCGCAACCTGAGTGCCGTGAATTCGATCAACTGGGCCCGGGTCATGTGTCAGGTCGTGTACTACGTGTGGGCAGCCGGCCAATTGTGCGGCCCGGGCGGTCCGACGGCTTCTCGCACCGCCTCGTTCTCGGTGCCAACCGGGAACTTCGGCAACGTGTTCGCCGGCTGGGTCGCCGCTCGCTGTGGTCTGCCGGTGGAGCGGCTGATCGTCGGGTCGAACCGCAACGACATCTTGTCCCGGTGGCTGGCATCGGGGACGCTCGATCTCGAGACTGTGCACCCGACTCTCAGCCCGAGTATGGACATTCAGGTCTCGTCTAACCAAGAGCGCCTCCTGTTCGAGTTGTGGGGCCGCAACGGTGCACGGGTGGCCGAATCCATGGCGACGTTGCGTTCCACTGGCCACCTCGATTTCGACGCCGGGGCGATGGAGGAGGTGCGATCCCTTTTCGCCGGTGTCCGCCTTGACGACGCCGAGACGCTGGCGGTCATCGCTGAGATCCACGACCGCCTCGGGATGCTGGTTGACCCCCACACGGCGGTCGGTATCGGGGCCGCCGAGCGCTGCACCGTCCCCGGGGACGGACCCGTGGTGTGTCTGGCCACGGCGCATCCGGCCAAGTTCCCCGATGCCGTGGAACAGGCCAGCGGCGTGCACCCGGCCCTGCCTGATCGTCTCGCCGACCTCTTCGACCGGCCGGAACGGTTCGTGGAGTTGCCCAATGACCTCGCTGTGGTCCGGGACCACATCGACGCCTCCGGACGCTGAGATCGGTTCGGCCTGTCGGGCACCGGCTGGTGTCACGGCGGTGGACGGGTGCCATGATGGGGCGGTGAAGTACGTGGTGTGCGTCCCCGACGGCTGCGCCGACGAGCCGTTCTCTGAGCTCGATGGCCGGACCCCTCTGGAGGTGGCCGTCACCCCGAACCTCGACGCCCTGGCGGCGCGTGGCACCCTCGGTCGGGCGGCGGTGATTCCTGAGGGTCTGCCGCCGGGCAGCGACGTGGGGAACATGTCGATCTTCGGCTACGACCCCTCGCTGTTTCACACGGGGCGCGCCCCCATTGAGGCGGCGGCGCTGGGTTTGCGTCTCGCTCCTGACCAGGTGGCCTATCGCTGCAACCTCGTCACCGTCGGCGCTGACGGCACCATGGAGGACTTCGCCGGAGGCCACCCGAGTACCGAACGGGCTGCCGAGGTGGTCAGGGCTCTCGACGCCGAACTCGGTGGCGACGGCATTGAGTTCCACCCGGGTGTGCAGTACCGCCACATCATGGTGGCGCCCGCCGCCCTCGCCGAGTCGAACTGCGTTCCACCCCACGACCTGACGGGTAAGCCGTCGGTCCTGCCGAGTGGGCCCGCCGCAGGGCGGATCATCGAGCTCATGGAAGCGTCGAAACCCATCGTCGCTGACAGTGGTCTCGACGCCAACCAGATCTGGTTGTGGGGTCAGGGGTTCCAGCCGGCCATGACCAACTTCACCGAACGTTTCGGGGTCGACGCCGGTCTCGTGACCGCGGTGGACCTCGTGCGGGGTCTTGGGGTACTCACCGGCATCACGGTGCACGACCTGGCTACAGCCACCGGTTGGTATGACACCGATTACGCCGGCAAGCGGAACCTGGCGCTGCAGACGTTGCGTGACGGAGCCGACTTGTTCATCATCCATGTTGAGGCCACCGACGAGGCCGGCCATGCCGGGAACACGGCTGAGAAGGTGCGGGCCCTCGAGAACTGGGATCGGGAGATCCTCGGCCCGCTGGTGGACGGTCTCGACGAGATGGGGGCGTGGCGTCTCTTGTTGCTGCCCGATCACGCCACTCCGCTGGCCCTGCGGACCCACACATCTGATCCAGTGCCGTGGCTGCTCGTCGATTCCGCCGTCGATGGCCCCGGGGGCACCTACAGCGAGGCCGGCGTTGCCTCCCGCGAGGTCGTTCCCGGTCACCAGCTCATGGAAGAACTCCTCGCTGTCCGCTAGCAGTTGACGGGCCGGGTCCCCACCCGGGTTGCGATCCGAGGTAGACACCCCCTAGGGTGTTCCCTGTCGCCCAGATGCCTCTGTGCCGGGTGACTCCCCGTTCCCTTCGAACGAACCCTTCCGGGCGTTGTGCCGTTCCGCCGGACGCCAGGACAGGTTGGGGGGACCGGCTCTGACCTCTGGGTCTCCTCTCTGCCATCTGGCCTCATCCGGTCCCGCCGGAATGTCGCCACTGGCGGGGTAGGTCGCTCCGACGTCGCCAACGGGCGGAAACAGCAAAAGGACGTGAGTGTGGAAACCCAATCCCTCGAGAAGTCAGCGCTTGAGCGCAAGGACCGCGAGCAGCTGATGTCGATCGCCACCGCCCTCGGTGGCAAGCCCGGGTCTCGTGCCCGCAAGGCCGAGATCGTCGAGATGATCCTTGAACTCGCCAATGTCGGCGCCGGCAATGGTTCACCTCCGGCGGACAAGGCCGCCGGGAACGGCAGCCGCAGCAGCAATCGCCCGGCCGGTGGCGCAGCGGCCGCCCCTGTCGATGACGCCGAGGATGTCGGCGAGGCCGTCAGCGTCGACGATGCGCAGGAACCGGCGAGCGAAGCTGGCGCTGAGAGTGGTCGCGAGGGTGGTGATCGTGGTCCCCGAGGGGATCGTGGACGTAACGGCGGCCAGCGCGATGGCCAACGTGACGGACAGCGCGACGGTCAGCGTGACGATGGCGAGCCGGGGAACCGTCGGCGTCGTCGCCGGGGACGCGACCGTGATCGTGAAGGTCAGCGGGGCCCGGAGCGTCCCGAGGAGTTCACCGGCGAACCCGTCGAGGTCTCCGGTCTGCTCGACCTGCGCGACGACGGCTACGGATTCCTTCGTCTCAAGCAGTACCTGCCCTCACGCGATGACGTGTACGTGTCGGTCAAGCAAGCCCGCCAGTTCGGTCTGCGTCGCGGCGACCACATCACCGGTGCCAGTCGGCCGGCGAGTCGCAACGAGAAGAACCCGGCGTTGCTACGCATCGATACGGTCAACGGCGGCGATCCCGAATTCGCCCGCAACCGTCCCCGCTTCGAGGATCTCACCCCGCTGTTCCCCGACGAGAAGCTCCGCATGGAGACTCCCGAGGACCCGCTGAACATGACGGCGCGGATCATGGACCTCATCTCCCCGGTGGGCAAAGGTCAGCGCGGGTTGATCGTGTCGCCCCCCAAGGCGGGTAAGACCACGATCATGAAGCAGATCGCCCGGTCCATCGAGACCAACAATCCCGAGTGCCACGTCATCGTGTTGCTCGTCGATGAGCGGCCTGAGGAAGTCACCGACTTCAAGCGCTGGCTGATCCGCGGTGAGGTCGTGGCCTCCACCTTTGATCGTCCTTCCGACGAACACACCATGGTGGCCGAGCTCGTCATCGAGCGGTCCAAGCGCATGGTCGAAGAAGGCAAGGACGTCGTCATCATCCTTGATGGCATCACCCGTCTCGCCCGGGCCTACAACCTGGCCGCTCCGGCATCGGGGCGCATCATGTCCGGTGGTATCGACGCTGGTGCGCTCTACCCGCCCAAGCGATTCTTCGGTGCGGCCCGAAACCTCGAGGAGGGGGGCTCGCTCACCATCTTGGCCACGGCCCTGGTGGAGACGAACTCCAAGATGGACGAACACATCTTCGAGGAATTCAAGGGCACCGGCAATATGGAACTCAAGCTGGATCGTCGCCTCGCCGACCGCCGGATCTACCCGGCCATCGACGTGGACGCATCGTCCACTCGTCACGAGGAACTCCTCTTTGACCGCAAGCAGCTGCAGATGGTGTGGAAGTTGCGCCGGGTGCTCTCGGGTCTGGGCAGCGAGGGGAACTCGGGTGCGGGCCTTGAGATGCTCATTGACCGGCTGGCCAGCTTCAAGACCAATGACGACTTCCTCGCCGAGATTGCCAAGGCGCCGAGCGGGACGGCCTAAGCGCCCATCGGGCCGTCGTCCCGACCCACATTGCCCGCACCTGGCGTGCTGGGCCACACTGTCAGTCGATCGTGAGCACTGGAGAGATCAATGAAGGCCGAAATCCATCCCGAGTACCAGACCTGCAAGGTGCGCTGCTCATGCGGCGTGACCTTCGAGACCCGCTCGACCCGGCCCGAACTCACGGTCGAAATGTGCAGCGAGTGCCACCCGTTCTACACCGGCAAGCAGCGCCTGGTGGACACCGGCGGTCGCATCGAGCGCTTCGAGCGTCGCTTCGGGGCGCGCAAGGGCAAGACCGCCAGCAGCGACGACTGACCTCGGCCACCCGCGTCCTGTCCGCCTGGCTGGCACCCAGCGCCGAACAGGATCTCCTGCGCCGTGACTACCTCGCCTTCCTCGATGCCCATCCTGATGCGATGACGCGCTCGGCGTGACCGCATTCGACGGCTCCGAGTCCGCGCCCCAGCCCGCCCCGTTCAGGGCACGCGCCCTGAACGTGTACGACACACCGTTGGCCAGGCCGGACACCTTGCATGTCAAGGCCGGAGC
>JALRFT010000294.1 GCA_023261915.1 Acidimicrobiales bacterium
GGCGCTCCGGCGAAGTTGTCGATCTCACCGAAGGTGGCGATGCCCGAGACGGTGAACTCTTCAATACCGGTCGGCACGTTGACCCGGAGGCGATCCCCGGGCCTGATGTTGTTGTCGGTGGCAGTGCGCCGGTCGACCACCATGGTGCCGTCCGAGGGCGGGGCACCTTCGACGAGGTCCCAGTTGTTCAGCTCCGGTGAGGGTGACCAGTTCAGCCCGAAGGTGGGCGGTCCGGCCTGAGGATTGCCGACCGGCTCACCGTCGGTGCCGATGAGTCGGAGGGGGCGTCGAACCTGGCCGTCGACGGCGGCGACGGCTGGGTTACCGGCCACGTCGTCAATCACGGCGGCGTCGATGCGGACCCGTTCGTCGCCGAACGGCGTGGGCACCTCCCGTGAGGACCGCACCACGGCGTCGATGCCGGCGTTGACGTCGGCGAAGGCCTCGTTGAACCCGGCCTTGACGGTGTCACCGAGTACCCGGGTGCCGACCATGAAGCTGACGCCCAACAGCACGGCGAGGGCGGTGGCCCCGAGGCGCAGCAAGTGGGAGCGCAATCCGCGCACCGTGACCGTGAACATGTCAGTCAGGCTACGTCAGACCTGGGACGTTGCTCACCGCCGGGGACATCAGCCCCGAGGTGCAATCACCTGCCACAGGCGTTCAGTGACCTCGTCGGGTGCACCGTCAGCGTCCACGACCTCGATGCCGGCGAGTGCCGCCTCCGACCGGTACGCCTCCGCCACCCGCTGGTGGAAGGCGAGATCCATGCGTTCGAACCGGTCGTCGTCACCGCGCATGGTGCGCCGTTCGGCGGCGACGACGGGGTCGAGATCGAGGACGACTTCGACGTCGGGCGGGCAGAGGGCCACGGTCATGGCGCACACCTCACGGGTCCACGCCAACTCAGCCCCGGCGCCGTGTCCTTGGTACGCAATGGTGGAGAGTCGTCCCCGATCGGAGAGCACCCACGTTCCGGCGGCCAACAGCGGTTCGACGACGGCGACGAGCAATTGGGCCCGCAGGGCGTTGAAGGCGAGGACTTCGGCCGGCGGTGTTCGTTCGAGATCGCCGAGCAGGAGTTCCCGACCGGCTTCGGCGAACGGGTCACCGCCGGGCTCGCGCACGATTTCGGCGTGGATTCCCATTGCCCCGAGGCGCGCAGCGAGGGCCACGACCTGGGTCGTCTTGCCCACCCCTTCGCCGCCCTCGACGATGATGTAGCGACCGCGGATCGTCGTTGCGTCCGCTTCGTTCGTGCCGGTCATGTAATCCCAGTCTGTCGCAGTGTCTGCCCGGCTGCCGTCACTCGCTGCCGATGGCGGTCAACACGTCGAGACGACCGGCCCGTCGGGCGGGGAGCAGCGCCGCCACGACCCCGGCGAGGCCGGCGAGCACCATGACCACGACGAGCGTGGGAACGGGGACGGACAGGACCCCCAGGCCCTGACTCGAGAGGGCGAGAACCATGACCCAGCCGAAGAACAGTCCGATGACGAGCCCGAGCAGGGTGCCGAACACCGCAATGACGACGGATTCCCAGCGCACCACGGCGCGCACCTGGCGTCGTTCCATCCCCACGGCACGCATGAGACCGATCTCCCGGGTGCGTTCATAGACCGACAGGGCCAGCGTGTTGGCAATCCCCACGAGGGCGATGATGACCGCCAAGCCCAACAGGGCGTAGACGAGGTTCAGGATCTGGTCGAACTGCTCAGCCTGGCTCGCCTTGAATTCGCTGAGGTCGAGCACGTCGGCGGTGGGCCACGGTGCGGCGAGGACCTTCAGTTCTTCCTGCACGACGGTCACTGAGGCGCCGTCAGCGACCTTCACCCACACCTGCACGTCGAGTCGGTCGACGGCGGCAGCATCGGCGGTAGCCAGATCGACCACCCAGTCTCCGAGCAGGGCCCGATTGTCGAAGGTGCCCACGACCGAAAGCGTTCGTTCGCCGGTGGGGAATTGGGCCGGGACGGTGTCTCCAACGGCGAGGCCGGCGCTCTCGGCCACCGAAGAGGCCACGGCCACTTCGTTGAGTCCGAGGTCGCTCACACGTCCCGCCGTTGGTTGGGGATCGGTGATGTCCACGAGCGCCGTCGTATCCGCAGCGAGGATGAAGGCGGCATTACTGGCCGGGCCGGCCGGCGCCGAGGATTCGGGGAGGTCGAGATTGGCGGTGAGGAACCGCACCCCCGTCGACGCAGCCACTCCCGGGGCGGTCTTCACGGATGCGGCGAGGTCGGTGCTGACACCTCCGGCAACGAATTGACCGGAGTCGATGATCAGGTCCCCGGTGAACGACTCGTCAATGATCTGGTCGATCGATGCCTTCGCTGACGCAGCGAAGATGGCGATGAAGCCGACGAGGGCCACGCCGATCATGAGTGCGGCCGCAGTGGTGGAGGTTCGACGCGGGTTGCGGGCGGCGTTCTCCCGGGCGAGCGTGCCCGTGATCCCTCGCAGCCTCGGCAACGGCCAGGCCAGAAGCCGCACGGCCGGCCGGGCGAAGGCCGGACCCAACACGGCGACGCCAATGAAGATGAGGAGCGCCCCTCCGCCGACTCCGAACAGGGCGGTGTCGCCTCCTTGGGTCAGCCCACCGACGAGGTTCAACACGCCGAGGCCCAGAATTCCGATACCCACCACGATGCGGATCACCGGCGGCTTGGGCTCCACGGCGACGGTGCGCAGCGCAGCGATGGGTGGCACCCGGGACGCGCGCAAGGCGGGGAACACGGCGGCGGCAAGGGTGATCATCGTGCCGACCCCGATGGCAATCGCGGCGGTGGTGGGACTCACGACAATCGAGGTGGAGGGGATGTCGATGCCCGCAGCGCCGAGCAGGCTGCGGAGACCAATGGAGGTGACCGCCCCGATGCCGAGGCCGACGAGGGAGGCGAGAACCCCCACGGCGAGGGCCTCGGTGAGCACCGAGAGGGTGACCTGGCGGCGCGTCGCCCCTACTGCTCGCAGTAGGGCCAGTTCGCGGGTGCGCTGAGCCAACACGATGGAGAACGTGTTGTAGATGATGAACGCCCCGACGACGAGGGCGATGACGGCGAATACGAGGAGGAACGAGTTGAAAAAGCCGAGGGCCTGACCGAGTGCACTCTGGTCCTCGGCCGTGCGTTGGGCAGCGGTGACCGCTTCAATGCCGGCGGGAAGCCGGGCCGACAGCGCGGCGACGACCTCGTCTTCGCTCGTGCCACCCGTGGCCACCACGCCGATCTCGTTCACGGTGCCGGGAACTGCGAACAACTCTGATGCCACGTCGAGGGTCACGAGTGACACGCTCGCCCCAGCGGGACTGTCGCTGTCGCCGAAGGTGGCGAGTCCGCGCACCGTGAACGGGCGCGGTGCCTGAGCGGTCAGCAGCGTCACGGTGTCACCGATACCGAAACCCCCTTTGGTGGCCGACGCCCGATCGACGACGACGTCATCGGGACCCGTCGGCGGTTCCCCCTCGGCGATGGTGAAGGGATTGAGGCCGGTCACCAGTCCCCAGTTCGCTCCGAAACTGGGGGCTCCGCCGGTCGGGTCACCCACCGGCTCACCACTCGGGGTGATGATCTGGGCGAACCCGGTGACGGTGGGTTCGGCCTCGGCCACACCGGGGGTGGCGATGACCGATGCGAGCGTGTCGGCAGGAATGGGTGCGCGTTGGTCCTGACCGAAGGGCGACTTCACCACTTCGGTGGAGCGCACGACGGCATCCGTGCCGGCGTAGACATTGCTGAACAAATTGTCGAACGTTCGTCCGACGGTGTCGGTGAGTACGAGGGTGCCCGACATGAGGGCGACCCCGAGCACCACGGCTAGCCCCGTCATGGCGAGGCGCGCCTTGTGGGCGGCGAGACTTCTCAGGGTTGCGGTCAGCATGGAGGAGGGGGCAGCGGTGGTTCGACGACTCGACTCAGTCGCCGAACCTCTTCATGCGGTCAAGGACCCGCTCGGCGTTCGGCGCCGCCATCTCGTCCACGATCCGACCGTCAGCGAGGAACAGGGCCCGGTCGGCATACCCGGCAGCCACAGGATCGTGGGTCACCATCACGATGGTCTGGCCCAACTCGTCGACGGCCCGTCGCATGAACCCGAGGATCTCCGCTCCCGATCGCGAGTCGAGGTTTCCGGTGGGTTCGTCGGCGAAGATGATCTCGGGCTGGGAGGCGAGGGCCCGGGCGACGGCGACACGCTGCTGCTGGCCGCCAGAGAGTTCCGATGGCCGGTGACCGAGTCGGTCAGCGAGACCCACGGTGCGCACCACCTCGTCCATCCACGCCGAGTCGGGCTTGCGCCCGGCGAGGTCCATGGGAAGCGAGATGTTCTCCGCCGCAGTGAGGGTCGGCACGAGGTTGAACGCCTGGAATACGAATCCGATGCGGTCACGCCGCAGCTCGGTCAACTCACGTTCCCGCAGGGTGGTGAGGTCGGTGTCGCCGAGGAACACCGAGCCCGAGGTGAGCGAGTCGAGACCGGCGACGCAGTGCATGAGGGTGGACTTGCCCGATCCTGAAGGACCCATGATGGCGGTGAAGCGGGCCCGTTCGAACCCGCAGGTCACCCCGTCGAGCGCTCGCACCTCGGTGTCGCCCGTGCCGTAGACCTTGACGGCGTCGAAGGCCCGCGCTGCGAGCACGGGTGGTTGTGGGTCGGTTCCGGGTCCGGTGGTGGACTCGATGGTGGTCATGACGGGATCCGCTTCCTGTTGGCGCCGCGGCGGGAGATTTTTGGGTTGACCCGCCTAAGGCTACGGGGTGGACCGGTGATGTCACACGTTGGCGACGGAGGCGGCAGGCTTAGGCGATGGATATTCCGCCGACCGATCAGCCACCGATGGGCCCCAAGGCCTTCTTTCTGCCCGAGGACCTAGCGGACTACGTGGCGGCCCACAGTTCTGCTCCGGATCCGGTGCTTGAGCGGCTGACGGAGCGAACCCGACGGCTGGGGTCGTTGTTCTCCATGCAGATCGCTCCGGAACAGGGTGCGTTCATGACGTTGCTGACCGCCGCCATCGGGGCGCGGGTGGCCGTCGAGGTTGGAACATTCACCGGCTACTCGTCGATCTGCATCGCCCGGGGACTCGCTCCCGGAGGTCGGCTCATCGCTTGTGACCGCTCCGACGAGTGGACGGCGGTCGCTCGTGAGGCCTGGCTCGAGGCCGGTGTCGACGACCGGATCGATCTGCGTCTCGGTCCGGCGGCGGAAACGTTGGCGGCGCTCGATCCCGACCTCGTGGTCGATCTCGCCTTCATCGACGCCGACAAGGAGAACTACCTCATCTACTTCGAGGCACTGTTGCCGCACATGCGGCCGGGAGGAGTCGTCCTCGTGGACAACGTGCTGTGGTCAGGTCGGGTGGTCGACCCGGTGGCCACCGATGCTGACACTGAGGCGCTGAGGGTGTTCAACGACGCCGTGGTGGCCGATTCCCGAGTGGAGGTGGCGATGCTGCCCCTCGCTGATGGGGTAAGCGTGATTCGCGTCCTGCCCCCGGGCGGCTGACGCGGCCCGGGACGAGGTTCGGTTCGTTCAGCTGCGGCGGCGACGCCGACGGGCAGCATCGATGCGACGGGCAGCGTCGACGAGCTCGACGTGCTCCTTGCGGGGCTTGGCCTTGCCGGAAACCACGGGAACCAACTCGAGGCCGGAAGCCTCGAGCAGGCCGGACACGGAAACCCCTTGCTCGGCGGCAAAGTCGTGCCAAGCATCGTGGGCTTCACGACTCAGGTAGGCATGGAGGGCTCGACGGTCATCGCTCATTGGTGTACCTCGCAGTGGTGCGTTCCAGACCGCTGACTCTGGTGTGGACCCCTCCAGTGTTGCGAATTTCTGCGCTCCCGCTCCACCTCAATCCGTCTCCGTGGGGATACACGGCGACTGTTCGGTGGGTTGGGGGCCGGTGCGAGCTGAAGTGGTTGGGGACTTTGAGTATGGCTAGTGAGACAACAGTATCACTACACCCAAATTGGTCAGACCATTTCTCCCATCGCTGCGGATGCCTGTAAATCAAGGTGTTGCGGGCGATGTGGGAGACTGAATCTGGTCGAGCGATGAGGAACACCGCTCGAAAGTCAGTTCGAGGCTTCGAAAGGGCCTCACCCAGCCGAGAACAGTCCGGAGGAGAGGCAATGGCCAACTCAGCGGAAGGATTTCCGGCCACTCAGAGTGGTTCGCTGGTCGACGGGGTGTTCGACGCTCTTCTCGAGGAGATCATCTCGGGGGCGGCACCCGTCGGATCCAGGTTGGCAGCCGAGCGGGTTCTCACTGAGCGTTTCGGGGTGAATCGGCAAGTGGTGCGCGAAGCCCTCCAGCGTCTCGAGCAGATCGGACTCGTGAGTCCCGGCCAAGGATCCGGTACCACCGTCCTCGACTGGTATCACTCGGGCACGTTTGAACTACTCGGCTATCTGTTGAAACGGTCGGCGGAACGTGAGGAGCCGAACCTCGACCTAGCCCGGTCCATGCTTGAGCTGCGTCTTGAATACTCCGTGTCGGTAGCACGCCTGTGCTGTCTGCACGCACCCCCCGAAACGTTCGACGCCATCGAGGCGATCATTCGGCACATGACCCCGCGCACCGATCCCGTCGAGCGCACTCGCCGGGGGTGGGAGATCTGGTCACTCATGGTCGACGGTACGGGCAACATTGCCTACCGACTGATGTTCAACAGCGGCTGGACCGATGCGTCGACGACGGTGGCGGTCATGAAGCAGTACTCAGCCATCGGCCCGGCCGACAACATCGCGCTCTTCAACATGCTCTCTGCCCTGCGGAACCGCGATGTCGAAGCCGTGGAGATGGCCGTGCGATGGATGTTCCGCATCGAATCCTCCCTGCCCGAGGGCGAGACTGGTCCCGGTGGGTTACCGGCTCGCAGCGTCATCCCATCAGGCAACGGGGATGCGACCAGCTCGGTGGAGTCGGCCTGAGCCTCGGGCTCTCTGACTGCGCACCGTTAGCCTGACCCTTTGATGGACGTCGTGACCTGGCTCGGATGGTTGGCTGTTGTGCTCACCTTCGCCCGGCTCGGCTCCCAGCCCTGGCACAACCTGCGTTCCCGTCGCGTCGAAGGCGTCTCGGCCACCGCTCTTGTCAACAACCTCGTCGCCGATCTCGGATGGCTGTGGTTCGGTGTGGCCTCCGATCTTCCCCCCGTCTGGGTGGTCGCCTCCATCACCTTGCCTGTCGACCTGCTGTCGATCTGGGTGGCGAGATCGAACCTGACGCGGGCCTCGGTCGCATCGGGTGCAGCGTGGGCCGTCGGACTCGCCGGAGCGTGGCTGCTCGGGGGCCAAGGTGGGCTTGGGGCCGTGCTGGTGTTCAGCGTGGCCGTGGTCCTGGCTCCTCAGGTCCGGGCCGTGCTGCGCCTCCACCAACTTCGGGGTCTGTCGCTCGTCACGGTGGGGCTCGCCATCGCCGACGCCTTGGCGTGGGGGACCTACGGTGCGCTCACGGGCGACACCACCCTCGTCGTCTACGGCGTCGTTCTCCTGTCGGGCACCTCGGTGATCGGGTGGCGGGTCATGGCCACCCGGACTCACCGGGCCCGCACCAAAGGGGCGTCAGACCGGGCTGCTGCGTACACTTCCCGGTCGTGACCACCGCTGCTTCGCCATCACCGGGCCGCAACGCCCAGGCCGTCATCGACGCTCTCAGCGCCGATTCTTCCGACTACGTCAAGGTCGCCATCGTCGATATCGACGGTGTCCTGCGGGGCAAGTATCTCGAGAAGTCAAAGTTCCTGTCGTCAGTTGACGGCGGGTTCGGTTTCTGTGACGTCGTGTTCGGCTGGGACTCGAGCGACGAGTGCTACGACAACGTCACCTACACCGGATGGCAGAGTGGCTACCCCGACGGCACAGTCCGCATCGACCTCAACTCCCACCGCCGCATCCCGTGGGAGCACGATCGCCACTTCTTCCTCGGTGACTATGTCGGTTCCTCGCCGGAGGTCACTGTCTGTCCCCGCCGTCTCCTCGGCTCACTCACCGAACGTGCCGCCTCCCTCGGCTACGCCGCCCGGTTCGGCCTCGAGTTCGAGTGGTTCAATTTCGCCGAGACCCCGCATTCGGCGAACGACAAGGACTTCCGTCACCTCCAGCCACTCAGTCCTGGAATGTTCGGCTACTCGGTGCTGCGCCAGACCCACGCCCAACCGTTCTTCGACGCCCTCCTCGTCGAACTGAAGCAGTTCGGCGTCCCGCTCGAAGGCCTCCACACCGAGACGGGCCCCGGTGTGTTCGAAGCCGCCATCATGTACTCCGATGCCCTCGCCGCCGCCGACCGCGGCGTGCTGTTCAAGTCCGCAGTGAAAGAGATCGGTCACCGCTTCGGCATCCTTCCTACGTTCATGGCCCGTTGGGACACGTCGCTGCCGGGGTGTTCAGGCCACGCCCACCAGAGCCTGTGGGATGTCGACGGCGAACGGAACCTGTTCCACGACGCCGCCGGTGAGCACGGTATGAGTGACGTGATGGCGTCGTGGGTGGCGGGCATCCTGACCCTGCTGCCCGAGCTCCTCGTGCTGTTCGCCCCCACGGTGAACTCCTACAAGCGGCTCGTCGACGGCTTCTGGGCGCCGACCCGACCCACGTGGGGCGTCGACAACCGCACGGTGGCCGCCCGGATCATTGCTGGTTCGGCGTCGTCCACCCGCCTCGAGTTGCGGGTGCCCGGTGCCGACATCAACCCGCACCTCGCTGTGGCTGGCTGTCTGGCGGCGGGCTTGTGGGGTGTTGAGCGTCAACTGCCCCTCGATCGGCCGGCCACCGTGGGCAGCGGCTACGCCGACGAGTCGGTGGAGCGGTTGCCGCGCAACCTGATGGATGCCACCCGTCGGTTCGCCGAGTCCGCCGTGGTGCGGGAGCTGTTGGGTGACGCCTTCGTCGATCACTACGCCGCCACCCGCGAGTGGGAGTGGCGTCAGTTCCAAGACGCCGTGACCGACTGGGAACTGCGCCGCTACTTCGAGATCATCTGACCCCATCGGAGTGCTGTGACCCTCCCCCCGCTCACCACGTTCTCGTTTCCCACCACCATCCGTTTCGGTGCCGGGTCGCGCCGACTGCTCGTCGACGAACTCGCCGCCCTCGGCGCCCGGCGGCCACTGTTCGTGACCGACCAAGGCGTGAGCGGTCTCGGGTTCTTCACCGATCTCGTGACGTTGGCTGACACGGCTGGTTATGGGTGTGCTGTGTTCGACGGGGTGTGGGGCAACCCGGTGGTGTCTCAGGTTCTCGCCGGGGTCGAGGCCTACGCCGTCCATGACGCCGATGTGGTGGTCGCTGTCGGGGGTGGGGCTGCGGTCGACGTGGCCAAGGCGGTGGCCCTCATGGCCACCCACGACGGTCAGTTGTTTGATTACGAGGATGAGGTGCCCGGCGCCCGAGCGGTGACCGACGCTGTTGCACCCATCGTTGCCGTGCCCACCACGGCGGGAACCGGGAGCGAGGTGGGGCGCTCGGCGGTGATCGGTGACGACGACACCCGCATCAAGCGCATCGTGTTCGGCCCGCCCCTGCTGCCCCGGGTGGTGCTCGCCGACGCCGAGGTGACCGTCGGATTGCCAGCCGCCATCACTGCCGCC
>JALRFT010000332.1 GCA_023261915.1 Acidimicrobiales bacterium
CCGTGGATCAGCCACCCCAGACGACGCGCGCCCGATTGCGCGGTGAGTTCATCCGCCGGGCCAAGGCGGCCAACCGTGACTACACCGTGGACTGGGTGCACCTGAAGCTCAATGATCAGGCGCAACGCACGGTGTTGTGCAAGGACCCGTTCCGTCACAGTGACGAGCGTGTAGAGCGTCTCATCGATTCGTTGTGACGCCTGCTTGTGGGCCCTTCACCTAGGATGCCGGCGTGGTGGGGACGGCGAACGTGATGGAACCGAACGGCCCTGATGGCGCCGACGACTGGTCGGATCTGAACTATCCCGACGTCGCCCCCATGAACCAGCGGGACCGGTCCTTGGAGCGCTTGCTCAATCTGTACTTCGAACTCGTCCACACCCCAGTGGCGCTCTCCGCCGCCGAACTTCGCCGCCGCGTACCCGGCTATGCCAAATATCGTGGTTCGGAGCATGACACGGCCTTTCGTCGGGCCTTTGAGCGCGACAAGGACACGCTTCGATCCGCCGGGATCCCCCTTGACACGGTCCCCATCCCCGGGACCGACCCTCAGATCGAGGGCTACCGCATCGAGCTCAAGGGCGATCTCGTCGAGATGCCGGATCTCACACCCGAGGAACTTGCAGCCCTGCGCGTTGCGGCACACATCGTGCGGGTCGGTGACACCGAGATTGACCAGGCCCTCTGGCGACTCGGCGGAGTGATCGACACGCTGCCCGAGGAGTACGGATTGCCGCTGGGCGAGGTGGGATCACCGCTGGCTGAACTCGAGGTGCCGACTGGACTGGTCGAGTTGCAGGAGGCCCGACGCAACTGCGTCGTGGTGCGGTTCGGCTACAAGGACTCGCTACGGGAGGTCGAACCGCTGCGAGTGTTTTACCAGCGGGGCTGGTGGTACCTCACTGGCTACGACCGGACCCGCTTAGCCCAGCGCCACTTCCGGGTGGATCGAATGACCGCCCTCGACGACGCCCCAGCCATTGTGACGCTGACAGGCGAGCACTACGACCCTGACGTCCACTCCCCGGTCGACCGGATGGTGGACCCGTGGGCGTGGGGGCAGCATGAGCCGGTCTTGGCGCAGCTTCTGGTCGACCCGGGTTGGGCCATGTCGATCGTTCCAGGGCTACCCCCTGAGGTCACTGTCGAACACCGTGATGACGGCTCGGCTCTCATCACCATGGAGGTCCGCAACCGGGAGGGTTTCCGCTGGTTGGTTCTCGGCTTGCTCGATCATGCAGTGATTCTCGGACCTGACGAGCTCCGGTCAGACCTCCAGGAGTGGTTGCACCAGATGATTGAGGAGCGGCCGTGACCGCCGGGGAGAAGGCACTCGATGCCGTGACCCGAACCCTGGCCATGGCGTCGTGGGTGGCCGCTCAGCCCGGGGGGGTCGACAAGGAACAGCTGTGTGCTCGCTTTGGCCTCACCCGGACGCAGTTGGAGCGTGACCTGCAGACCTTGCACATGACCGGTGTCTACCCCCACACCGACTACGAGCTGGTGACGCTCAGCGACGACGGCGAAACCGTGGCAATCCGCTACGACGGACTTCAGCAGCCCCTTCCGCTCACCACCGCTCAGGCGCTCGCATTGATCGCTGCAGGGGAGGCTCTCACCGATCTCCCCGACACTGATGAGGGTGGACCGCTCGCACGGGCGCTCGCCAAGCTGGCTGAGAAGGTGGGTGTGGCCCCAGGGGAGACACTTGACATTGACTTCGCCGGAGCCAACTCGGAGGCACTTTCAATCATCCTTGATGCTGCGCGCTCAGCGAGGCAGGTGACCATCAGTTATCTGGGTCTTGACAGCGGCACCCCGACCGATCGCACCATTGAGCCCTGGGTGGTGGGTGTCGACCAAGGGGCGTGGTGTGTCACTGCGTGGTGCCACAAGGCGCAGGCCCGACGCTGGTTCCGACTGGATCGAATTAAGTCGGCAGTGCTTCTCGAGACTGCCGCCAGTATGCCGCGCACTGCGACCTCTGCGGCATGGGTACCTCCACCGGAGATGGCACGGGCCACGCTCATCCTTGACGCCGATGTGATCTGGGCGGCCGAGCGTTGGGCGTGCGACGAGCGGGAGACTCTCCCTGATGGTCGACTGCGGGTCGTCGTGGCGGTCGGAGGGCCCGCGTGGTTGGAGCGGGCGCTCGTACAACTCGGACCGCGAGTCACCGTGGAGTCGATCGTTGTGGGCTCCAGGTCACGTCCCTCGCCGGATCGGGCAGCGATCGCCCGGCGCATCCTGAAACGCTACGAGGAGTAGCCTGCCAAGGTGGATTCCCCCGACCACCTTGACTCGGACCCTCTCACCTCCGGCCCCTCACGTCGACGTCGTGGGCGTTCACCGTGGAGGACGGGCCTCGAGTGGGTACTCGTCGTCGGCGGGGCGGTTCTCGTTGCTCTCGCCATCCGAACCTTCGTCGCCCAAGCGTTCTTTATCCCCTCGGAGTCGATGGAGCCACTCCTTGCTACCGGTGACCGGGTCATCGTGGACAAACTGACCTTCGGACCCGACGACATTCAGCGGGGAGATGTGGTCGTGTTCGCCAAGCCACCGCAGGCCGCTCAGGATGGTGTCGCCGATCTGATCAAGCGGGTCGTTGGGTTGCCGGGGGAGACCCTCGTCATCGATGACGGCAAGGTGTACATCGACGGAGCACTCCTCGAGGAGCCGTACCTGCCACCGGGGACGTTCACGAGTCAAGGAGGGGGCACCCCAGCCCCGGGCGAGACCACTGTCGGACCTCGCTGTGGCCGAAGCGATCCCTGTGTCATCCCCGAAGGGCACCTCTTTGTGATGGGTGACAACCGATCGAACTCCAAGGACAGTCGCTGGCCCGACGTTGGCTATGTGAACGAGAACCAGATTGTCGGGCGGGCCGTATGGCGAATCTGGCCGATCAGTCGTCTTGGCGGTCTGTGACGCCCTGGCCCGATGGTGACCTGCCAAAGGCGTCGAGACCGCTGGCGAGGAGGTCCGCATGGGTACTCGAGATGCCATCGATGCCGGCGTCCAGCAGACCCCCGATGAGTCGGGGGAACTCCGCCTCTCCTCCAATGGTGAGACGTCCGAAGCGATGGTAAAGGGCGATGTTGCCCCCGCTCCATTGACTGTGGTGGAACTGGACGGCATCGATCTGCAGTCGAGTCAACTCTGAGGCGTGACGCTCAGGCCCGAAGGGGAGATGGTCTCGATGAGCGTTGTGCACCAGACGGATCCGGGGATCAAAGGAGCGCCAAGTGGCGAGCACTTCAAGGTCGGTATGTCCCAGCCACAGGTGCCGTTCCGCTCCAAGATTGCGTGCCACCTCGAGACTGGCAGCGGCGGCGGAGGGATCGGCCACATCGAGCAGCAGGGGAGTGTCTGTGCCGCAGGCGAGATAGAAGGCGCCGAGCGTGACCGTGTCAGCGGGAAGATCAGCGAGGCTGGAATCGGCGACGCGGCGACGTCGCAACATGGATCCGGTGACCGCGTCAGCGAGAAGAACGACGTGACCGTCGGCGGTGAGTCGGACATTGGTGTGTATGCCAGTGGCGCCGAGGCGCAGCGCCAGAACAAATGCTTCGGCACTATTGGCCGGGGCGTTGGCACTTGCACCGCCGTAGGCGAAACCGATGGGGGGAAGGAGCAGGGAGGGAAGTCGCCCGGCCATGCCGGCATCCTGCCACTGCTCGGAGCGGCGGACGTAACTCGCCTAGTGTGCCGGCGGTGAGCGTCATGGCCATTGTCACTGTCGCCGTCCTCGGCGGGGCCGCAGTGGTGTCCAGTCTCTGTGTGGCCCTGGTGGACCACCAGCGGCGGCGTCTCGCTGCGGCGAGCGGTCGTCTTGCTCGTTTCAACGCCGCCTCCGGCGCACCCTCTCCCGGTGGAAGCCGGTAGGATCCGGGCATGCCCAACCTCGGGGCGGCCGAAATCCTGGTCATCCTTCTCGTGGCCCTCCTTGTGCTGGGCCCGGACAAACTTCCTGGTGCGGCGCGCTCAATGGGGCGGGCCATGTCTCACCTGCGGCGGCTCTCTTCAGGATTCCAAGATGAGATCCGCAATGCCATGGACACGGAAACTGCAGCAGGAGCCAGCCTGACGGCGTCGACGGACTCCGCAGTGGATTCACGGTCCTCTTCCCTGCACCCCGGGCTCGGTCCCGGACCTCGTCTGGACGCAGGCGCCGTGGTCCTGCCCGACAGTGGGGGCTCCGCCTCCGGCCGCCCAACGATGGATGGCCCGTCGGAGTCCTTCACGTGAGCCCTGGGCCACGCAGACCATGACCGCCACCCCCACACGTCAGAGTGACGCGCAAGGCATGACGGTCTGGGAACACCTGGCCGAACTCCGTCGACGCCTGATCATATGCATCGCGGCAGTGGCCGTCGGAGGAGTGATCGCCTATATCGCCTGGCCACTCCTCATCGACGTCATCACCAGGCCCTTCTGTCGGCAAGTAGAGGATTGCCAGCTCTATGCCACTGACCCCCTCGCGCCGTTCACGATCAGGCTCCAGGTGTCGCTCTACGGGGGTGTCATTCTGGCCATGCCCGTCCTGCTGTGGCAGTTGTGGCGGTTTGTGACCCCGGGCCTTCACAAACACGAGCGGCGCTACGTCATCCCGTTCGTGGTGTGTGCACTGCTTCTGTTCGCTATGGGTGCGACGCTGGCGTACTTCACACTCGGACCAGCCCTCGACTTCCTGTTTGGCGTAGCCGGCCCCGATGTCGCCCAGATTCCCACGGTCGATCGCTATCTGACGCTGACGTTGTACATGATGCTGGCGTTCGGCATTGGGTTTGAATTCCCTGTATTGCTTGTGGCCCTTCAACTCGTCGGGATCCTCAAACCGCGTCAGCTGGCATCGTTTCGTCGGTATGCCGCCGTCATCATCGTTGTCGTCGCTGCCGTCATCACCCCGAGTGGTGACCCAATCAGTCTCATTGTCCTTGCGCTCCCGATGTATCTGCTCTACGAGGGCTCTATCCTGATCGGCTGGCTCGTGGCTCGTCGTCGGAGCCGCAACACGCCGAGCGGTGGCAACGATTCCCTCGCCTGATCCGTCGGATCGTCAGTTCGCCCTCGACGATTTCCAGCGCGAGGCGTTGGCAGCAGTGGAGGCCGGCACCTCGGTCCTGGTCGCCGCCCCGACCGGATCAGGCAAGACGGTGGTGGCCGAGCACGCCGTCGATCTGACGCTCGCCTCCGGTGGCCGGGTGTTCTACACGACGCCGATCAAGGCCCTGTCGAACCAGAAGTACCACGACCTCGTTCGTCGGCATGGGGACGATGCGGTCGGGCTACTTACCGGCGACAACGCCGTCAACGCTGATGCACCGGTTGTCGTCATGACGACCGAAGTGCTGCGCAACATGCTCTACAGCGGTTCCCCGGCGCTGGAGGCACTCCGCTGGGTGGTCCTCGATGAGGTGCATTACCTCCAGGACACCTATCGGGGCCCTGCGTGGGAGGAAGTCATCGTGAACCTCGCTCCGTCCGTGTCGCTCGTGTGCCTCTCGGCCACGGTGTCCAATGTCGACGAACTCGCTGACTGGCTTCGATCGGTCCGCGGCCCGACCGTGGCGGTGGTGGAGACGCGCCGACCAGTTGAACTCGTGCATCTCTTCGGGGTCAACGATCGACTGGGCGAGGACATGACCGTTATCCCCACACTCGTGAAGCAGCGTCCCAACCCCGAAGGGGAGCGTTTCGACCGCAACCCCGTGGGTTCGGGGGGACGTCCATCCCGGGGCCGGCCGCGACGGCGTTACGGGCCTCCCAGTCGGGTCGAGGTGGTGGACTGGCTCGCTGAGGCCAACCTGGTGCCCGCCATCCACTTCATCTTCAGTCGGGCGGCGTGCGACGATGCCGTCCGGTCCTGCATGGAGGCCGGCGTTCGGCTGACCGAGCCCGGCGATAGGGAGCGCATCGACGCCATCGTGGATCACCACCTCCGGCATCTCAGTGAGGCTGACCTACGGACCCTTGGCCACGACCGGTGGCGGGCCGCGCTACACGCCGGCGTCGCCGCCCACCATGCCGGTATGGTGCCGCCCTTCAAGGAGGCAGTGGAGGCGTGCTTCACCGAGGGCCTGGTTCGGGTGGTATTTGCCACCGAGACGCTGGCGTTGGGCATCAATATGCCCGCTCGCACCGTCGTCGTTGACAAGCTCACCAAGTACACGGGTGAGCGGCACGAGTTCCTCACTCCGGCGCAGTTCACCCAGCTGACGGGACGGGCCGGGCGTCGTGGGCTTGATCCCATCGGCCATGCCCTCGTCCTGTGGAATCCCTTCGTGAGTTTCGGGGAGGTGGCGGCGCTTGCCTCCTCCCGCAGCTTCCCCCTCACCAGTGCCTTTCGTCCGACCTACAACATGGCGGCGAATCTCGTTCTGCGTCATGACCGGGCGCGCGCTGAGTATCTGCTCGCCCGCTCGTTTGCCCAGTTCCAGACTGATCGGGCTGTTTCCGGCCTTGAAGCCCGGCTCACCGATCGCCGTCGGGATCTCGCAGCTCTCGCAGTCGAGGCGCAGTGCGAGCTCGGCGATGTGGCCGAGTTCGAACAACTTCGGCGCCAAGCTCGGGCGAATCGGACCCAGGCGCGTCGTCTTGACAACGAGCGGATTCGGTCGACGCTCATGTCTCTGCGGCCCGGTGACGTTCTCACCATCGGCGGCACCGTGACCGGAGGGCGCGCCGCCGTGCTCTCCGTCTCGCACCGTCGTGGGGGAGGGGTCCGGGTTCGGGTCATCGGGGTGACGCGACGGGTGGTTCTCCTCGGGGAGCAGGATCTCGACGGACCCGCTGAAGTCGTAGCTCGGTTACAGCTCCCCACCCCGTTCGCTCCGCGCTCCCCAGCCTTTCAGAAGAAAGTCGTCGCCGACCTTCGGCGGCTCAACGTCCCCCGGTCCAAAGGAACATCCCCGTCGGAACTACCGGATGATGTTGATGACGTGTCGGGAGAGGTGCGAATCCATCCGGTGGCGGCATGCCCCGACCTGAAGGTGCATCTCGATGCGATGCGCCGGTTGCGACGGGTGGAGCAGGCCTGCAACGACCTTGAGCGTCAGGTGCAGGGCCGGACGGGGTCCCTACGCCGGCGATTTGATGCGGTGCTCGGACTGCTCGAAGGCTGGGGTTAT
>JALRFT010000334.1 GCA_023261915.1 Acidimicrobiales bacterium
TGATGGTTGATGCCGGTTTCGTCGATGCCGGACCGGACGCCACGGATCCGAAGAACTGGACGTGGGGGTCGGACGGGTCGCTGGCGGGCCCAAGCCTCACGCGCCTCGATGCTGCACTCGAACTCGGCAACCCTCTGGGCTTCACCGATCGGCTCGACTACGTCTTCGTGCGCGGAGGCCTCAACGTGGTGTCGGCCGAGATCGTGGGAGGGGAATGGCCTGACGGTCCGGCAGTGTGGGACTGCGACGATCCGACACAGGTTGAAAACACCCGGCGGGCCGCCGAGCGACTCGGCGTGGCAGTTCCGGCATCCGGTCGTTGTTTTGCCACGGACCATCTCGGCCTCGCCGTCACGGCGGTCCGGTCCGGTGCAGCACCTGACACGAAATAGCACTCGCTAGGGCGGAGGACGGGTTCGGACGAACCCGGGGAGGCGCCGCCCGATTGGCGCATCCCACGAGGATGGTTCCCACCGCTGCGGGTGACGGCGCGCCCTGCTGGCTGTGTGCCAGAAGATCGGCATGCCGGCGTACCAATCACCGAAGATCCTGGCTCAGTGATCCATGTCGCAGGGGTTGGCAATGCAGGTCATGATGAAGGAGTGATCGTTCCGTTTTTCCACCCCTCCTGCATCGGTCACTGATGGGACTACCCGAAGGGTTCGTGATTGATCCCACCCCACTGCCCGGACGCGCCCTGTTCTCCCAGGACTGGCGTGATGTGGCGTTCATGCACTGGCGGGTTGATCCATCGGTGGTGGCGCCGCACCTGCCTGTGGGGACATGGCCCGACACGTTCGACGGTGACACCTTCGTGGCACTGGTGCCCTTTGAGATGCGATCGGCGGCTGTACTCGGGTCGTCGGGGGTTCCCTATTTCGGGGACTTCCTAGAGACCAACGTGCGGCTCTACTCCGTTGATGACGCCGGTCGCCACGGTGTGGTCTTCGCCAGTGCGGAGACGAGCCGCTTCCTCATTGCCTTGGTGGCCCGGGCCGCCGTGGGGGTTCGCTACACGTGGTCCCGCCAGCGCGCCACCGTGAGTGGCGCCCATCGAACCTGGTCAACCCGGCGGCGCTGGCCCCAGCGGGGACTGCGGTGTGACATCGGCATCGACGTGGGCGAGCCGTTGGCTCGTCCGAGTGAGCTGGCCACGTTCCTCACGGCACGCTGGGGGCTGCACACCCGCTGGGGTGGTCGAACGTGGTGGATGCCGAACTACCACGAACCGTGGGCGCTCTACGACGCCTCATTGACCCGACTCGACGATGAACTCGTGGCCGGGGCGGGGCTGACGGTGACTGGGCCGCCCGATGTCCCCGTCATGTTCTCCCCGGGGGTCCACACGGTCTTCGGGGCCCCGGTGCTGCTGCGCTCCTCATCATGAGCGGTGCACCGGTGAGTTGATGGGACTGTGGTGTCAGTCCTTCATGTCGCCGGTGCCGAAGCCCGCTCGTTCAGCGTTCTTGCTGAACACGAGCATCAGGTAGACGAACAGGCCGGTGAATACGACGGCACTGACGATCGCACCACTGACGAACAAGGCGGTTTCACTCATGGTTGCTCTTTCGGTTTCCGGCGAGGATGAAAGCACCCAACGCGAGGATTGATGGCACCCAGATCCCGACGTAGATGCCGTTGAGCCGGCCGTTGATGTCGTCGGTGCCCGCCTGGAAGTACAGCGAGACACTCAGAACGAAACTGGCGAAGGCGGCGACGAGCAGGGTGACTTTGAGTACGAGATCGGGTTTCATTCACCGAAGCCTAGGCGTGTTGTGGGTCCTCTTGGCGGTTACAACCAGCAACGTCGGCATTGTTTTGGCGGTCCCGCAGGCGTAATCGGCCGTGTACGGCCCGAATCACTGCAGTGGGGGGATCACCGAGCTGGGCGACTTCTTCGCTGCGAAGAGCGGTTACTCGCTGGCGTGAGCGCGAGCGCGGCGATGTTTGAGGAACTCGATACCAACCGGGATGACGGACACGAGGACGATGATGATCGCCGCGATCTCGATGTTGTCCTTCACGATGGGCACCTCGCCAAGGAAGTACCCGAGGGTGACGAAGGTGCACACCCACAGCAGACCCCCGAGCACGTTGTAGGTGACGAACGTGCGG
This sequence comes from Acidimicrobiales bacterium, assembly GCA_023261915.1. Lineage (GTDB taxonomy): Bacteria > Actinomycetota > Acidimicrobiia > Acidimicrobiales > Acidimicrobilacustridaceae > M30B73. Next base: position 2,116 of record JALRFT010000334.1, read on the forward strand.
TAGTGCATGTTGCTCGCCCCGGCCACGGTGGGCACGAAGGTCCGCACGATGGGGACGAAACGGGCCATCACGATGGTCTTTGATCCGTGACGCTCAAAGAAGGCCTCGGACCGACGCACGTTGGCTGGATCGAAGAGTCGGCTCTTGGGTCGGTCAAAGACCCGTGGCCCGAACCGGTTCCCGATGGCGTAGCCCACCTGGTCACCGACAACAGCGGCGATTGACACCACGAGCAGGACGATCCACAGCCCGGGCAGGTAGGGCTCACCGAACTGTTCGACTGCGGCGGCAGAGGCGAGGAACCCGGCGAAGAACAGGAGCGAGTCACCGGGGAGAAAGAAGCCGATGAGCAGACCGGTCTCGGCGAAAATGATCGCCGCCAGCACCACGATGCCACCGGTCTTCACCCATTCGTTGGCGAAATCGAGGAGAGCGAGCACG
>JALRFT010000350.1 GCA_023261915.1 Acidimicrobiales bacterium
AGAAGAACCAAACCTGAGCCAATCAGGGCCGCCCAGGTGCCTGAAAAAGCGTCCGTCGATGGACTGGAGGCTAAATGGGTGCCACGTTGGGAAGAATCGGGTGTTTACCGTTTCGACGAAACCGCCACCCGTGAGCAAATCTATTCGATTGACACACCTCCCCCGACGGCGTCCGGTTCACTTCACGTAGGTCACGTCTTTAGCTACACCCACACTGATGTGGTGGCTCGTTTTCAAAGAATGATTGGAAAGGAAGTCTTCTACCCGATGGGTTGGGACGACAACGGTCTGCCCACCGAACGACGGGTACAGAACTACTACGGCGTGACGTGTGATCCCTCACTCCCCTACGACCCGACCTTCACCGCCCCCATCCCGATGGCCGAACGCACCAAGGCCGAACGCGAACAGCCCCCGGTCCACCTGAGCCGCCGGAACTTCGTCGAACTGTGCGAACAGCTCACTGTCGAGGATGAGAAGGCGTTCGAGCTGTTGTGGCGGACCCTCGGTCTCAGCGTCGACTGGTCGATGACCTATGCGACCATCGATGCCCACTGCCAGAGGGTGGCCCAGCAGGCGTTCCTCAACAACGTCTCACGCGGTGAGGCTTACCAGGCGGACGCACCCGTGTTGTGGGACGTGGACTTTCGCACGGCCGTTGCCCAGGCCGAACTCGAGGACCGTGAACGCCCCGGTGCCTATCACCGTCTCCCCTTTGCCCGAACCGACGGCACCGGTGACGTCATGATCGAGACCACCCGACCCGAGTTGGTGCCGGCGTGTGTCGCCCTCGTGGCCCATCCCGATGACGAGCGGTATCAGCCGCTGTTCGGCGCCACGGTGCGCACCCCGCTGTTCAACGTCGAGGTGCCGGTGCACCCTCACCCGCTCGCCGATCCCGAGAAGGGGTCGGGTATCGCCATGATCTGCACGTTCGGTGACACCACTGACGTGGTGTGGTGGCGAGAGTTGGATCTGCCGACCCGGGCCATCGTCGGTGTCGACGGACGTCTCGCCACCGACACCCCAACGTGGATCACCGACCCAGCCGGCCAGGCCGCGTACCGGGAACTTGCGGGGGCCAAGGTGCCGACGGCCCAGAAGCGCATCGTCGAACTGCTCGCCGACGCCGGGGCGCTCGACGGAGAGCCCCGACCCATCACCCACCCGGTGAAGTTCTTCGAAAAGGGTGACCGGCCACTTGAGATCGTGACCAGCCGGCAGTGGTACCTGCGCAACGGTGGTCGCGATGGCGGTGAGGTCACCGGGGCGGACCTGCGTTCGGCCCTGCTGGCCCGAGGCAGTGAACTCCACTGGCACCCCGCCCACATGCAGGTGCGGTTCCGCAACTGGGTCGAAGGTCTCAACGGGGACTGGCTGATCTCCCGCCAGCGCTTCTTCGGCGTTCCCTTCCCGCTGTGGTACCCGGTGGACGATGACGGCACTCCCGACCATGACCACCCCATCATCCCCACCGCCGACCAGTTGCCCCTCGATCCGTCGGTGGACGTTCCCGCCGGATTCGACGAGTCGCAACGTGGGGTGCCGGGTGGATTCATTGGCGATCCCGACGTCATGGATACGTGGGCGACGTCGTCACTGACCCCTCAGATCGCGTGCGGGTGGGGGGTCGACGACGACCTGTTCGCCCGCACCTTCCCCATGGACCTACGCCCCCAGGGTCACGACATCATCCGCACCTGGTTGTTCTCGACCGTGTTGCGCGCCCACCTCGAGAACGACTCGCTGCCGTGGACCAACGCCGCCATCTCCGGGTGGGTCCTCGACCCCGACCGCAAGAAGATGTCGAAGTCCAAGGGCAACGTCGTCACCCCCCTTCACCTCCTCGAGCAGTACGGCGCCGACGCCGTTCGCTACTGGGCGGCCAGCGCCCGA
>JALRFT010000005.1 GCA_023261915.1 Acidimicrobiales bacterium
GGCGAGGCCACAGCGGTGTTGAGCCAGGCCGCGCGTCTCGCCGGATCGTGCCGGCTGTGGGCACCGATGTACAACCAGGCAACACTGTCCACTATCTCCGGCGCCATCAACGGGGGGGACAGCGACACCCCGAGCAATGGCTCGGCGTCGGACAACGAGCGCGAGGACAGTGGCAACCCACCCCTTGAGCCGGCCTCGCCCGGGGACATCGCCTACGCCAGTGCCCGCGACGCCTTCCGCCACTACATGGCCAACGACAACGGCGGACGCGGGGTCGTCCTCGTTGGACACTCCCAGGGAACGGGCATCCTGCACCGACTGATTGCCGAGGAAATCGACCCCAATCCGGCCTTGCGTCAACAACTCGTGTCGGCGGTCCTCATGGGCCTCACTGTCCCCGAAGACCCTGCCGATGGGGGTTTCGCCAACATCCCCCCATGCACCACGGACACCGAGACCGGGTGCTACCTGAGTTGGTCTTCCTACCGTGACACGGCGCCGCCGGAACCCGGTGCCTACTTCGGCGCTCCCAGCGCCAGTGGGGGCCGGGCGGCGTGCACGAACCCGGCGGACCTCAGCGGCACCCGCGGGGCGGTGGCCGCCACCCCCTACTTCTCTGCCAGTCAGTCACCCGGCGGCGTGGGGTGGGTACAGCCCCGCGCCGGCGAGCCCCCACTCGAGCCGTGGGTAGCGCTCCCGGGCCTCGTGAGGGTGGCGTGCGTGGAACGCAACGGCTACCACTTCCTCGAGGTCACCGTCGTTCCCGATGACGTCCGCACCCCGAACATCCCCGGTGACCTGACCCCGCAGTGGGGCCTTCACCTCGTCGACGCCAACGTGGTCATGGGCCAGCTTGTCGACGTGGTCGCCAACCAGGCCGCCGCCTGGGCGGAACAACGCTGAGCGTCAGTCCGGCGCGTCCATTCGTCGGCTCATACGGCCGAGCAGGGAACGAAGGGTGTCGGTGTCCTGGGCGCCGGGGATGGCGATCTGGCCGGCGACGACCATGGTGGGCACGGCGTGGATGTCGAGGGTTCGCGCCTCTTCAAGGTCCGCCTGCACCTCATCGGCGAACTCTCCATTCACCATGACCACAGCCGCCCGTGTCCCATCGAGTCCGGCTGATTCCGCCAATCGGGCCAGCGTGTCATGATCGGCGAGGTCCTCGCCCTGTTCGAAGTAGGCACTGAACAGCGTTTCCGCCAACTGATGCTGACCGGTCGCTCCCCCGACATCCCATGCCCATGCCATCAGACGGTGGGCGTCAAAGGTGTTGACCCGCTTGGCAGCAGTGAAGTCGTAGTTAATGCCCTCGGGTGGACCCAGTTCCGCGAACCGGCGGGTCATGGCGTCGAAACTGCCGGGGCCGTACTTGGCCTCGAGCGCCGCCCGAAGATCGCTCGAGCCCGGCTTGGCCCCCGGGTCCAGCTGGAAAGCCCGCCAGCGGACCTCGAAGTCCACGCCCGGGCCCCCACTGGGGTCGTTTCCGAGGTCGCCGAGGGCGGTGTCGAGTCGTCGGGCGGCGAGGAAACACCACGGACAGACCACATCGGAAAAGACGTCAATGCGCACGCCCCCATCCAACCACAGCGCTGATCATCACGCCCCCGGAACAATCCGGCGCCGAGGGAGGTTGGAAGGGTCATGAGCCACGACATCCACGATCCCACGAGCCCCGTCGCCGACATCGGTGACGCCGATTTCGACGAGGCAACTGCCGGTCGCTGGACGGCGGTGGACCTCTGGGCGCCATGGTGCGGACCCTGTCGCCGGTTCATGCCCGCTTTTGAACAGGCGGCGGCGACCATGGCGACCGATGGTGGATCCGTGGCATTTGCCCGAGTCAACGTTGACGACAATCCCGAGGTGGCGGCCCGCATGGCCGTCAAGAGCATCCCGACCGTCATCCTCTTCAACCCCGAGGGGGTGGAGGTGGCCCGCACCACCGGCATCCCCGATGCTGATGACCTCAAAGCCCTGGTGGCCTTGGCCTCATCCTGAGCCGTCAGAGCCGGGGTGCGCCAATGTGGCGACACCCCGGATTCGACGGAGACGAAGAGGCGGTCAGGCCTTGACAGCCGAGATGTCGAGTTCGAGCTTCACCTTCTCGCCGACGAGAATGCCGCCCGTCTCCAAGGCGGCGTTCCACTCGAGTCCCCAGTCCTTGCGATTGATCTCGGCCCGTCCCTCGAAACCGATGCGATCGTTGCCGAACGGATCCTTCGCCGCTCCGGCGAACTCGAGGTCGATGGTGACCGGTCGGGTCACCCCCGCGATGGTGAGGTCACCGGTGACCTCGTAGTCGTCACCACCCGCCGGCTCAATGGTGTTTGACGAAAACGTCATGGTGGGGTTGGCCTCAACGTCGAAGAACTCGGGTGACCGCAGGTGCCCGTCACGTCCCTCGTCGCCAGTACTCACACTCGCCATGGCGGCGGACACGTTCACCGACGACCCTGCGGGGTTGGCCCCGTCAACGGTGACGCTGCCCTCGAAGTCGGCGAAGGAGCCCCGGACCTTGGTGACCATGGCGTGGCGGACGACGAAACCGAGGCGGGAGTGGGACGGATCAATGGTGTAAGTGCCGGTGAGGGCGCTGGTGTCAGACACGGTGGTCTCCTTGTTTGAGTTGGTTGACTATTCAACTTACCTTAGAGGCTGTTCGTTGAATCGTCAACTTTCGCTAGCATTTGACCATGACCGCCTCCAGCCCCCGATGGCTCACCGACGATCAGCAGCGGGTGTGGCGGGCCTACATCGCCATGGTGCGCCAACTCAACGAGGCCCTTGAACGGCAACTCCATGACGAGTCTGAGATGACCATGGGCGACTACGTCCTGCTCATGCGACTGTCCGAGGCCCCCGACCGCCAACTGCGCATGAGCGAACTCGCCGCTGACTCGGTGTACTCACGGAGCCGCCTCTCACACGCGGTCAGCCGACTCGAGACGTGGGGATGGGTGCGGCGGAGTGGATGCATCGATGACCGCCGTGGCACCTTCGCCCAGCTCACCGACGAAGGCTTCGCCGTTCTCGCTGCCGCTGCTCCGGGCCACGCCACTGCGGTCCACGATCTGTTGTTCGAACCGCTTGGCGAGCGAGGTGCAGTCACCTTCGGCAAGCTCGTGCACCAGGTGCTCGACCGACTCGACGAGACTCGAGAGTGACACCGGGATTGGTGCTCCCGCTCATAAACCCCTGACCCCCTCAGATATCCCGCACCGCTGGGCTGCCCGCAGTCCTCACTGACGGGGATACGCCTCGTCGGGATCGACACTGATCTCAGGTGACTCGGGCTCCAGATCCGGCTCGAGGACTTGGTCGGGACGGTGATGGGTGACGAGGTCGTCGATGTCGACACCCGTGATGCCGAAATCGGCCCACCGCTCAACGAGAACAGCAGCTTCAGTCACGTCCTCACAGATCTCACGGTGCACCACCCCACCTCCCCGCCACAGACGCACCTCCACCGGGCCGGCCGTCATGAACGGCCCTCTGACCCCGAGGCTGCACCGTTCCCCGAGGTTCCGCCGCGCGTGACTTCGACACGATTCTCCGGCTCGACACCGTCGGTGAGCGGGACCCTGACCTCAAGAATGCCGTCGGTATAATCGGCGCTGACGTCACCGGCCGTGACACCGCTCGGCAGGGCCAGAGTCCTGGTGAACTGGCCGTAACGAAACTCGGATCGATAGAAACCGCCGTTTCCCCGTTCCTCGTGCCGCTCGCGTCGTTCGGCACGAATGCACAGAGTCCCCTCGGCCACGGTGATCTCGACATCCCGATCGGGATCAATACCGGGCAACTCAGCCCGGACCACGAGCATGCCGTCCTCACGGAATTCCTCAAGGTGCATCCCATCCCGGTCGGACCACAACTCAGCCATCGGAGGTGGGAATGGGGTGGGAAGTGACCGGGCCAGAAGTCCGGACCACAAGGGCCAACGACGCTCGGAGATGGTGGACATAGTGCCTCCTCGACTGCTCAGTGCCTGGTGGGGTTGTCGTGGAGTGCGCAACCGTTGACCGCAGGCTCGCCACCTGCCGACAACGGCCAAGATCAGGATGCCGCCCGAGACCGATCATCGCAAGGGACGAAGGTCACCCCGGGATCCACCGCCTAGTGTCAGCAGCGTGAGTGTTGAAGGCGAAGAGCACCATCACCGAGTGATCGGTCGGCGCCGTCGCGCTCTTGAACCCGAAGTCGACACCGGCACCCCCGATGAGGAAGGCCTCCCCGGGGACCGACCACGCCGGGTACTCCGCCGCATGATTCACGGCGTCCTGTCCTACGGCGTTCTCATCCTCGTCCTGTACTTCCTGCTCAGTCGCCTGACCACAACCAACTGGCAGAACGTGCTCAGCCAGATCTCGTGGATAGAGATCGTGATCATCCTCGCCCTCGGTTTGGCGAACATCGTCACGAACCTGCCGCCACAGGTCCTCACCCTTCCCGGACTCAAGATGCGGGAATCGTTTGTCACCAACACTGCCTCCTCGGCGCTGTCGAACACCGTGCCCGAGGGAGGGGCGGTGGCCACCGGACTCAACTTCGCCATGTTGCGGTCGTGGGGGTTCGATCTGCCATCAATCACCTCGAGCTACCTCACCACCGGAATTTGGACGAACCTCGTGCGCTACGGACTTGCTGCCGGCGCGCTCGTGATCATGGTGGTGCGCGGTGAGGGCGGTGCCAGTCTGTTGTGGCTCGCCGTCGTCCTGGTCGTCGGCGTCGTCGTCGCCATCGGGGTGCTTGCTGCGGTGCTTGCCAGTGACAAGTTCGCCCGAGGTCTTGGTCGGGTTCTCGGCAAGGTCGTCAACCCGGTGTTCCGGATCCTGCATCGGGCTCCGGTCACCGACATGCCGGGTGAGGTTTCCGGGTTCCGGACCAAGCTCGTTGACCTGGTGAAGGCCCAGTGGCACGGCCTCACTATCGCCATGGTCGTGTCCCAGTTGACGACGTGTCTGGTACTGGGTGTGGCTCTGCGGATGCAGGGTTTCGGTGAGGACCAGATCAGCTGGGCCCGAATCATCTTCGCCGTGTCGGCCATGGCCACGGCATCGATCATTGCCCCGACACCGGGTGGCCTCGGCGTCGCCGAAGCCACCCTGCTCTGGGTCCTCGGCGCCGGCCTCAGCGATGATTTCAACCCTGATCTGATCATCGCCATCGGCCTGTTCCGCTTCGCCACCTGGTTCGAGCCGGTGCCCGTGGGGGCGGGGAGCTACCTGTTCTGGCGAGAGAACCACTCATGGCGGCGTCCCGTCGCCGCAGACAGTCCCCCAGCCGCCACTGCCCCAGCCTGAGACCACAGGTCATCCGCCCCCTCTGAGGCCCGATCCCCAGATCGGGACGGCGCCACCCGAGGGAGCCAACGAGAATCCGGTTCTCAGTGTCTCCTGGTAGGTATCCCAGGCGTGGAACCTGCAAGAATGAGAGGACTGCACGCCAGCGTGTGGGCACCAGACACAGACCCCGGCAGGCCCGTGACTCTCACCGTTGATGACAATCCCGACAGTGGCGCTGCGACCCCCGGTCGCAAGGGTTCGCTCCAGCGTGTGCTCGATGTGATCCCTCCCGAAGCCTACGAGCGCCCAACCAGCAAAGGGCTGGCCTTTTTCTTCCGGGATGTCCTTCTCTACGCAGCGGCCGTGGCGTGGCTCATCATCGTTGACAACCCGCTGCTCGTGATCGCTGGCTGGATCTTCGCCTCGCTCACCATCGCGGCCCTGTTCGTCGTCGGCCACGACGCCGCCCACGGGGCGCTGTTCACCAGTCGTCGGATGAATCGCACCATCGGGCGCCTCGCCATGCTTCCCTCGTGGCACGTGTATGAGGGTTGGGTGCTGGGCCACAACCGAATCCACCACACGTATACCGCTCGTCAGGGATTCGACTTCGTGTGGCACCCCGTTACCCCCGCGGAATACGCCGCCATGCCCTGGCACCTGCGTCTGCGTCATCGCATCGAGTGGTCGTGGGTGGGCGCCGGGGTCTACTACGCCCGCGAGGTATGGTGGAACAAGATGGTGGTGGGAAAGCCCCCCGCCCGATTCGCCCGCACCATCCGACGTGACCGATGGATGGTGGCAGGTGTCGTAGCAGCGGTGTCCGCAGCGCTGTTCGCCCTCGGGCTGAGCAGCGGCGGCACGGTGTGGGCCGGACTGTGGATGATCGTGAAGGTGTGGGTGATCCCCTTCCTCGGTTTCAGTTTCGTCATCGGCTCACTGGTCCACATCCACCACATCGGACCTGATCTGCGATGGTGGCCGCGGCGGGAATGGACCCGGTTCGCCGGCCAGGTCGAAGCCACCACGGCGCTGTATGCCTCCCCGGTCATCGAGTTCTTCTTCCACTGGATCATGGTGCACATTCCCCACCACGTTGACGTGCGCATCCCGATGTACCACCTGCCGATGGCGGCTACGGCCATCGTGGACAACATCGAGGAAGCCAAGGCTGGCAAACTGCGATTTCGGGATTTTGTCGCCAATACCCGGGCCTGCAAGCTCTACGACTTCGACGCAGGTTGTTGGTATACCTACAGCGAGGCGGCTGCGTTGTCGCCCGAGATGTTGCGGTTACCCGAAGCCTCCCTCGTCGTCGCTCCTGCTGCCGAACGCTGAGTTCCTCGGCCATATCGGTAAGGATTCCCCAGCGCAGCCGCGAGATTCTCGGGCCCTTCATAGGCAACCCGAGACCTCGAGCGAACGACCCCGATGAGCCTCGCTCAATCTCCACCCCTCATTGGGTCCGCCACCGCCAGTGACCATCCAACAGCCCTGAGGCGATCGAGAAGTCCCCTAAGGTCCACGCCTTCGGGACGGAACTGGCTCTGCGAGTGCGGCAGGGCCGGGGCACGGCTTCGTTGGGGGCTCAGGTATAGAACACCCGATTGCCCTCGACTGCAGCACGCTCATCGGGGGGAAGGTCACTCATCGACAGGAGGCGATCTGTGGCATCTCGGCCCTCGCCAATGGCGCCGACGTAATAAGCGGCGATCGAGAGTTCATACAACGCCCGCCAACGGTAAACCTCGGGCTCCACGAACAGTCCCACCTCCGGCATCGGTAGCGATGCTGCATGGCGGGCGAAGATATATGCCGTGGCCATGCGACCAGCGTGGCGGGCAGCGGTAGCTGCATGACAGGAAGCCTCCGCCCGGGTGGGCACAATGTCAGCCGCCCGGAGAGCGCCATTCACGAGTTCCGCAGTGCAGCCGTCTCGTCCGCCGATGAGCCGAGCCAACCAGGAGAAGGAGACGTAGATCTCTTCGAGATACCCACCAAGCTCGGTCCGGCGGCGATAGGCATCGATCGCCTCGTCGACGAGACCGGCATCCCGGTAGCTCTGAGCAAGGTAGAAGGTGTACCGAGGCTCAAGTCCAGGTTCGTCACCGCTATCCAAAGCCACACGCAGCGTCTCGGCGTCATCGAGGTACTTGTGAGGGTTCTGAGACCGCGCACCGTCCCGGAACGTGGTGTAGCGCACTCCCGGGATCGTGCCACCGTGCTCGGCACCTTCGGGGATGGCAAGGAACTCGTGCAGCACACCCCGATAGGTGAAATCCAGCCTCGTAGACGAAATCTGCGGCCGGATGTACTCAATGCCCTCGGTGAAACGAACGTCATAGACATCAGCTGCGAGCGACGACTTGAACTGAGCAGGAGAGACGCTGTCGTCAATGAGGCAAACGACATCAGCATCGATCATGAGTGAATAGTCGCCCAGAGGCCGAGCCAGCTCAAGAGCCTTCGTTCGGTTGTAGGCGAAATCTCTCCACGGAATCTCATGGAGCATGCCGGGCAGGTCAGCGAGCAGGGCTCGGATCACGTCCTGGGTGCCATCGGTTGAGCCGGTGTCGACAATGCACCAGGCATCGATGACAGGCCGAACCGAGTCGATGCACCGCTTGATCACGTGTGCCTCGTTACGGACGATCATGGTGAGAACCACCGTGGGCTGCACGCCCGTGACCGGCGCCATCACCGCTGGGGACCCCCGAGCGCCAGATTGTTCTCGCAGGCATCCCGGTAGGGCTGAGGCAGATCAGGTCGATGGAGCAGCGCCTCAAATACCGAGTTGGCAGTCTCCTGCGCACCCGTCCACCACCGAGCAATGGCCAACTCGAAGTCGACGCCCCAAGCCGACACCCACGTCTCGGGGAAGAGACCACGATGCCCCCGGTCAAGGCCTGCCCCCCGCTCCAACCACACGAGCGCAGCCTCCCACCGAGCCTGGGAGTTCAAGAGGCGGCCCAGACGATGGAATGACTCAATCCTTGACGGATCGATCTGCATCGCTTCCATGTATGACCATGCCGCCTCGGCGTTCCGGCCGGCAAAGAAGTGCATCTCAGCAATTTGGTAGATGCAGTAGAAGGTCACATCGCGGTCCGCACCAATCGCCAAGGTCTCCCGGAAAGCGGCCAAAGCATCTTCCCAACGGCCAAGGTCCCGGTAGTGCAAGGCAACCTCAAAGGCGAGATCCGAACTCTCGGGGGTGGTGGACAGTTGTTCGAGGAGGAGTTTCACATTCTCGTCGAGTACCTCCTCCCGATCCTCCCGATCGTCGAAGTAGATCACCCGGAGACCGTCGAAATCGGCCGTCGCAACTGGCGCAGTGGCCCTGAGTCGGAGATAGCCCTGGTCGCCATAGGTCCACTCAGGACCGACCCGGAGCAGTAGGGGTTGACGGTGCTCAAAAAGTCGTCGG
>JALRFT010000042.1 GCA_023261915.1 Acidimicrobiales bacterium
CGAGGGGTTCTTCACCGTCGGCGACGTCGGGTACCTCGACGAGGGCGGGTACCTGTTCCTGTGCGACCGCAAGTCGGACATGATCATCTCCGGCGGGGTGAACATCTACCCCGCCGAGATCGAGGGCGAACTGCACGCCCACCCCAAGGTGGCCGACGTGGCCGTGTTCGGCATCCCCCACCCCGACTGGGGCGAGGAGGTCAAGGCCGTCGTGCAGCCCGTCGATGGGGTCGAGCCGGGGGACGAACTGGCGGCCGAGTTGACCGAGTGGTGCTCGACGCGAATGGCCAAGTTCAAGATCCCCCGCAGTTTCGACTTCTCAGAAGAACTGCCCCGCGATCCGAACGGCAAGCTGTACAAGCGAAGACTGCGTGACCCCTACTGGGAGGGTCACGACAAGGCCATCATCTAGCGATCGTTGCTCGCCGGGGCGTTTGCTCGCACGGGTCAGGGCCATGTGCGCACCGGGGTACTCGGTCGACGGGATCGTCGAGGGCTGCTTCTGCCATCTCCACCTGCTCGGGTTCGGCGCGTTCGGGAGGGCCATGCATGGGGAGGACTTCCCCGAGCTGGAAGATATTTCGATGTCGAAGTAATTTGCTCGGGTGCCTGCTGACCTCCACGTTCCGACGCACCCGATCCGGGTAGTAACGGCCACGTCGCTATTCGACGGTCACGATGCCGCCATCAACATCATGCGAAGGATCCTCCAAGGCCAGGGGGCCGAGGTCATCCATCTGGGCCACAACCGGTCGGTGGCCGAGCTCGTCGAAGCCGCAGTCCATGAAGACGCACACGCCGTCGCCGTCAGCTCGTACCAAGGCGGTCACGTTGAGTACTTCACCTACCTCGTGGACCTCCTTGGTGAGCGAGGTGCAGGACACGTTCGCGTCTACGGGGGTGGAGGCGGGGTCATCACTCCCGAAGAGATCGCCCTGCTTCATGGTCGCGGGGTGGCGCGCATCTTCTCACCCGAAGACGGCGCAGCGCTGGGTCTCGCCGCCATGGTCAACACCATCATTCGTGACTGCGATGCCCCGCCGCTCTCGGTGGGGCCTGCCGTGTCACTCGAGGCAGTCGTCACTGGCGACACGGCGGCAGTGGCTCGGGCCATCACGGCCATTGAGGCCGGAGCGATGGGGACAGCGGACCTCGAACACATCCGCCAGCGGGCGATCACCGCAACGGCGCCGGTGCTGGGTATCACCGGGACCGGAGGATCCGGGAAATCGTCGCTCACTGACGAGCTGATTCGCCGGGTCCGTCTCGACCAGTCCGACAAGATCAGGGTCGCCGTCATTGCCGTGGACCCCACCCGCCGCCGTACCGGTGGGGCGCTGCTCGGAGACCGGATCCGGATGAACGCGCTCGGTGAGCCGGCTGTGTTCTTCCGCTCCCTCGCCACCCGGACCACCACTGGCGAGGTACCGGCCTATCTCGATGACGTGGTGGACCTGTGCAAGGCAGCCGGGTTCGACCTCGTGATTGTCGAGACGCCGGGCATCGGCCAGGGCGACGCCGGCATCATCGGTCATGTCGACGTCTCGATGTATGTCATGACCCCGGAGTTCGGCGCGGCGAGCCAACTCGAAAAGATCGACATGTTGGACCTCGCCGATGTCGTGGTGATCAACAAGGCTGATCGCCGTGGCGGTGAGGATGCACTGCGTGACGTTCGCCGCCAGTTCGTGCGCAACCGTGACCTCCACGGCATCGAGACCGAGAGCCTGCCGGTATTCGCCACCATTGCCTCCCGTTTCGCCGACGATGGGGTGAGTGCGCTCTATGGGTACCTGCGAGAGGTACTCGCCGGTCACGGTCTTCGGGTCGGCCCGGGCCAGTTGCCCGAGGTGGGCGGACGGCAGTCGACGGGGGCTACCCACATCGTGCCGCCGAGTCGGGTGCGGTATCTCTCCGAGGTCGCCGAGGCAGTCCGATCCCACCACACCACCACCAATCGTCTGGCGGCGCTGGTCCGCACCGCCCAGCAGCTCGAGGCGTCACTCATCCATCTCGAGAGCATCGATGCCGACCCGGGTGACCTACCCAAGGTGGCCGCAGCGACTCGCGCCGAGGTGCCGGCCGACGCGCAACGGATGATCGATACGTGGCCCGAGGTCGCTCGTACCTACCGGGAGGCCGACGTGGTCGGCGGGGCGACGGTGGAGACCCTCTCGGGCACCGTGATCCCGCGAGTAGCGACCCCGACCTTCGCCGATGACGGGGACCTCGTGACGTTCCTGCGATCGGAGAACCTGCCGGGCCGTTTCCCCTTCACCGCCGGGGTTTTTCCCTTCAAGCGCACCGACGAAGAACCCACCCGGATGTTCGCCGGGGAGGGTGACGCATTCCGCACGAACCGGCGGTTCCATCTGTTGTCCGCCGATCAGCCCGCAACCCGCCTCTCCACGGCCTTCGACTCGGTCACCCTCTACGGCTGTGACCCGGCGGAGCGACCGGACATCTACGGCAAGATCGGCAACGCCGGGGTATCCATCTGCACCCTCGATGACATGAAGGCCCTCTACGACGGATTCGACCTGTGCGATCCCGCCACCTCGGTCTCCATGACCATCAATGGTCCCGCCCCCGCCGTGCTCGCCATGTTCCTCACCACGGTGATCGACCAGCAACTTGAGCGTTTCGCCATCGAGCACGGTCGTGGCGCAACTGATGTGGAGGCAGCCGGTATCAGGGCCACGGCGCTGCGCGCCGTACGAGGCACGGTGCAGGCGGACGTACTCAAAGAAGACCAGGGCCAGAACACCTGCATCCTGTCCACCGAGTTCGCCCTGCGCATGATGGCTGACGTCCAAGAGTGGTTTGCGGCCAACGAGATGAGCAACTTCTACTCAGTGTCCATCTCGGGGTATCACATCGCCGAAGCCGGCGCGAACCCCATCACCCAACTGGCGTTCACCCTCGCCAACGGATTCACCTATGTCGAGGCCTACCTCGCGAGGGGTATGGACATCGATGAGTTCGCTCCCAACCTCTCGTTCTTCTTTTCCAACGGCATGGATCCCGAGTACACGGTGCTCGGTCGAGTGGCCCGGCGCATCTGGGCGATCGCCATGGCCGAGCGCTACGGCGCCAGCGAACGCTCCCAGCGACTCAAGTACCACGTCCAGACCTCCGGCCGTTCGCTGCACGCCCAGGAGATGGCCCTCAACGACATTCGCACCACACTCCAGGCGCTCATTGCCATCTACGACCACTGCAACAGCCTGCACACCAATGCTTTCGACGAAGCCGTCACCACACCGACCGAGGAATCGGTGCAGCGTGCCCTCGCCATCCAGATGATCATCAACCGCGAGTGGGGACTCGCTCGCAACGAGAACCCGAATCAGGGCTCGTTCATCGTGTCGGAACTCACCGACCTCGTGGAGGCGGCTGTGCTCACCGAGTTCGACCGTCTGACCGAGCGGGGAGGCGTGCTCGGAGCTATGGAACTCGGGTATCAGCGGGGGCGAATTCAAGATGAGTCGATGCTCTACGAGCAGCGCAAACACGACGGCTCGTTGCCGATCGTGGGGGTGAACACCATGGTGCGTCCCGGCTCGAGCGATCCGTCCTCTGTGCGACCGGACCTGACACTGGCCCGGTCTACCGATGCCGAGAAGCGCAGTCAGCTGGAACGGTTGGCCGCCTTCGGGGCCGTCCATGCCGCCGAGCGGGGTGAGGTGCTGGCTCGACTGCAGCAGGTGGCGACTTCGGGCGGGAACACCTTCGCCGTCCTCATGGAGGCCGTGCGGTGCTGCAGTCTGGGTGAGATCACCGATGCCCTCTATGAGGTGGGTGGTCGCTATCGGAGAACAATGTGACCCCGCCGTTGGCCTCGGACCCGATTGCGGCAGCGTCGGCGAACTGGCCGAGACGCAAAGCCGTCGACGCCATGGCGGCGGCAACATCGATCATGCGGGCCCACCAGATCGTGTTGTCCGCCGTCGATACCGAGCTCCGCCCGATGGGTCTCACATTCGCCCGTTTTGAGGTCCTACGACTCCTGGCATTCACCCGGAAGGGGGAACTCCCCATGGGCAAGATCGGGGAACGTCTGATGGTGCAGCCGGCCACCGTCACCAACTCGGTCAACCGTCTCGAGTCCGATGGTCTCGTCGTGCGCCGATCTCATCCCCGCGACCGCCGCACGATCCTGGCGCGCATCACCCCCAAAGGTCGTCGGCTGGTGGAGCGGGCCACCGAGCAACTCGACGCGCTGCGATTCGGCCTTGCGGAACTCGGCACTGATGACCTGCGGACCCTGACAGCGATCATTGGGGACCTTCGAGAGGCCGTCGGCGACTTCGAAACGCCCCGGTAGCTCAGTTTCCGGGGGTCGTCACCGGCGGTGGGCGCAGATGAGATCCCCGTGATGGCTGGTCGCCAGCCCCGCCATCTGCATAGCGGACTCAATGGCAGCGAGACGGTCCTTCCACCCCGGGATTCGGTGGCGCTCAAAGACGATGTGGTCACAGGCGGCGTAGACCTCGGGGGTAGCCCCGTCGAAGATGTCGTACTCGGCTCCCTCACAGTCCACTTTGAGCAGGTCAATGTGGCCGCCGGCCCGTTCCACGATCTGGGGGAGGGTGTCGCAGACGAACGTGCGCTTTTCAGCGGATGGGTCGTCGGCGTACCACTGGCTGCTGACGTGGACCTCGTTGCCATGCACCACGACGTTGGCCCGCACTTCGCCAGTGGACGCCACTCCACGCGGCACGGCGTCAATGCGTTCGGCAAGCCCCGGATTGAGAGCGATGTTGCGGGTCAGCATCTCCCAGTTCTCTCCGGCTGGTTCGTACACGATCACGTGGGCATCAAGGGCGTCGGCACACCACAGGGTGAAATCCCCGATGTACCCGCCGACATCTACCACCACCGGGGTCCGACCCGTGGGAGCGGTGAAGTGGCGGATGTAGTCCTTCGTGATGAACTGCTCACCGACAATCATGGCGTCGTAACGATTGTGCCGCACGGCGATGCGCACACCCGAGCGGGCCACCAGCACCGTCTCACCATCGTCGACACCCTGAAGCGCCGACCGGAAGTCACGCCAGTTCTCGAAGGCATCCCGTTGGTTCCGGCGCCGTCCCGCAGGAGAGAGCCGGTGAGCGAGGCGGTGCTTTGTTGCTCCGGCACTCCGCACCAGGTTCGCCAACGGGTTGCTCGGAGACGGTGCCACAACCGAAACGCTAACAGTGAGCGGGTCAATGGCTGCTGTGACTGGCACGAGACCCTGTTCTCTCCGCTCGGTCAGCGGCGCTGGCTTCTCCGTCGATGGTGATCTGTTGGGAGCGAGGACCGAACGCCATCAGGTCAGGGGCGTTGAACGCCTGACAGGTCAGCGTCGGGGGTGGGTAGCAAGGAACGACCAAATGGCCCGGCTGGCATCAAGGTTGGGGTAGGGCTCCCCAACGAAAGACGATGCGATCTCGGACTGTGCTGGGCGGCCCATCCATGCGTGAGTGGCACCGTCGACCACCACGTAGCGGACCGCGGTGTCGTTCTCACACGGTGCCCACGTGGCGACGGTCAGGTCCGGATTCGCAGGGTCAAGGCCGGGTATCGGCGCGGGGCCGCAGCCATCCGTTGCGGCCAGCGCCTCAACCGCATCGAGGGCTGGGCGGAAGGCAACCCCGGACACGCCCTCGCCGACGCCACCACCGATGGGATGATTGGTGTCTGCCGTGCCGTGGAGATGGATGACTGAGACTGGTTGAGTTGGCGTGCAGGATTCCACACCGAGGCTCCCGGCCTGGATACCGATGGCCACAATGCGGTCGGACAGTTCGCAGGCCAGCCGGTAGGCCATGATGCCCCCGTTCGAGTGGCCTGTGGCGTAGGTGCGGGCGGGGTCGATCGGCCGTTCGGCGGCGAGCGTATCGAGGAGCTGGCGGACGAAGCCGACGTCATCGACGTCGTTGCGAGCCGCCGGTCCGCAGCAGTATCCACCGTTCCACGTCTGAGGCCCGGTGCCGTCGGCCCGGGCTCCGATGCCATCGGGGTAGACGACAACGAATCGGTTCGCCTCCGCAAGGCCGGTGAAGCCGGAGTTGGCTTCAAACTGGCTGGAGGTACCGAGACCACCGTGGAGCGCGATGAGGAGCGGTGCGGGCCTCGATGGGTCGAGCGACGCCGGCACGTAGAGCCGGTAAGTGCGAGTGCGCCCGTCCGCGGTGCGTAGTTGACCGACAGAACTCTGACCGGCGGGCGGAAGCGCCGGCGCTGTTCCGGCGTACGGCTCATAGATCGTCAAGGGGGAGACGGTGGTGGTTGGAGCGATCGTGGTCGTCGTGGTGGTCGGGGCGACGGTGGTCGCTGAGGTGGAGAGCGAGCTGTCCGGTAGGGGTGCGGACGAACACCCCGCCGAGGCCAGGGTCATCAAGACCACGGACACCAGCGTCCGGGCGAGGTGGCGGGATCGCCTGGTCACTGAGTCTTCTTTCCTAGATGCGATACGGCTCCGAGAGCGGCCAGCGAGGAGATCACGTGCAGATCGGTGGCCCGGGCGAGTCCGAGACGGCCTTCGATACAGAGTCCTGCAAGCGCAGCGAGTGCAGCCAAGTGGGCTGTGGCAAGGGCGGTGGCGTCCCGTTGTGTTATCCCCGTGTGGTTGCGGTACCGCCTTGACCAGTGAGCGGCAGCTGCATCCCAGTTGTTTCGCCGTGCGGCCTCGATGGCCGGTGACAGGTGTTGCACCGAGACCAACGCCCGCATTGCCGAGCCGTGGCGCCGGGCCGCCTCAAGATAGGCGTAGGTGGACTGACGCAGTTCGTCTTCGAACGACTCGGCGTGAACTACTGCAGCCGCCACATGGGCTCGCACCCTCTCGGCGTGGCGCTCGAGTAGTGCCACCACCAACCCGTCCCGGTCAGTGAATTGGTCGTAGACGACGGGCCGTGTCACGCCCCCTGCTTGGGCAAGGGCCTCCATTCGTAACGCATCGAAGCCGCCATCGGCGAGAAGTTGCTCGGCAGCGTCAAGCAAGAGGTGGCGTCGTTGGGCCGGAGGGGTGCGCCGTGCCCTGACTCGCCGACCCGGTTGCCTCTCGGCGCTCCGCTGCCGCAACTGCTCCATCGAGAAACTATACCTACAAAATGTAGGTATATGTCTCGACCGGACGCCGGGGCTGATACGACAGGCGGCGAGAGGGTCGTCGCTCGGGGCACGTCACTGCACGGGCCCCGGGATACAGGGTTGTTTCAAGTTCGGTCTCGCGCCCCGCCAAGGCCTGAAGCATCACCCGCGGTTAGTCGTCAGCGCAGTGGGCCTGCCGTCATCGTGTTGCCGTGTGCCTTCTCCCTACCGTCGGCCTCAGTTTCCTCTCAGTCGATCGATCAGGAACTCCACTGCGTCGCCGGGGTCATCGGTGATGTGGAAGAGCCGGGTGTCGATGGGATCGATGGTGCCGGCTTCCACCATGGTGTCGGTGACCGTGCGTTCGATCTGTTCCCAGTAGGCACGGTCCAGACCCACGACGGGGAATCCGGCGATGGTGGCCGTCTGGATCAGGGTGGCGGT
>JALRFT010000106.1 GCA_023261915.1 Acidimicrobiales bacterium
CAGCCCATAAGGAAGCGGGGCCGGGCAATGCCCGACCCCGCTCCTGTGAGCTTCGCCGACTAGCGCTTCTTCGCAGCCTTCTTGGCCGGGGCCTTCTTGGCCGGAGCCTTCTTCACAACAGCCTTCTTCGCTGCGGCCTTCTTGGCCGGCGCCTTCTTCGCTACAGCCTTCTTGGCCGGGGCCTTCTTGACCGGCGCTTTCTTCACAACAGCCTTCTTGACCGGCGCCTTCTTGACCGGCGCCTTCTTCGCTACAGCCTTCTTGGCCGAGGCCTTCTTGACCGGCGCTTTCTTCACAACAGCCTTCTTCGCTGCGGCCTTCTTGACGGGGGCTTTCTTGGCGGTGGTCTTAGTGGGCACTCTCAGGCCTTTCGTTCGGTTGACGCAACACGATGACCCGAAGTTCCGGGGTGAAGTCCGTGCGGCGAAAGGTGGCGCATGGTAGGCGGCACCCGCATGACCGTCAACAACGAGGAACGGAGGCAAGTCTCCTCCGAACCACCGCGTAGGCTCTCGCCATGCCCTTCGGCCCTGTCGAAACCGACTTCAATCTGGTTGCGATCGAACGCAGAGTCCGCGAGCGCTGGGAGTCCCACGGGGTTGAGGCAGCCGCACGAAACCTCCGCAACGGTGGTCCGCCGTGGATCTTCTACGAAGGTCCCCCGACAGCAAATGGCCGTCCCGGCCTCCATCACGTCTGGGCCCGAGCCTTTAAGGACCTCTACCCGCGCTTTCGAACCATGCAGGGATACAGCGTCCCCCGCAAAGGGGGTTGGGATTGCCACGGGCTGCCAGTTGAACTCGCCATCGAAAAGGAACTCGGACTCCATTCCAAACACGACATCGAGCGCTACGGAATCGCCGAGTTCAACCAACGCTGCCGGGAGTCCGTCCAACGCTATGTGAACGACTGGACGGAACTGACCCATCGAGCGGGCGTCTGGATCGACACCGAAGATGCGTACTGGACCCTCGACAACGACTACATCGAGTCCGTCTGGTGGCTCCTTCGCCAACTTTGGGACAAGGGGCTCCTCTACGAGGGCTACCGAGTGTCCCCCTACTGCGCCCGATGCGGCACCGCTCTCTCGTCCCACGAGCTCGGCCAGCCCGATGTGTACCGCGACGTCACCGATCCCTCCGTCTTCGTTCGGTTCCCGCTCACTGACTCGGGTGCGGCCACCGACGGCGCCGACCTGTGGGTCTGGACGACAACCCCCTGGACACTGGTCTCAAACGTCGCCGCTGCCGTCGGGCCTGACATCACCTACGTGCGGGTTCCCGCATCGGCATTCGGCACGAGCGGGCGCGACCTCATCGTCGCCGAGGACCTCGCCCCCGAGGACGCCGACCTGTCCTCCGCCCCGCGATGGACTGGTGGTGAGCTCGTCGGACTCGCCTACCAACGTCCGTGGGACACCCTCAACGTTGACGCCGAGGCCGCCGACCGAGCGTGGCGGGTCGTGGCCGACGGCTTCGTGACGACCACCGACGGCTCGGGCATCGTGCACCTCGCCCCCGCATTCGGCGAGGATGACGCCCGTATCGGACGGGAGCATCGCCTTCCCGTCCTCAACCCGGTCGCCCCCGACGGCACCTTCGACGACAGCGTCCCGGGTTGGCAAGGGACGTTCGTCAAGGATGCCGATCCGGTGATCATCGCCGAACTCGACGAACGTCAGTTGCTCGTGCGCCATCAACCGTGGGAACACAGTTACCCCCACTGCTGGCGCTGTTCGACACCTCTCATCTATTGGGCAAAGACCTCGTGGTTCGTGCGGACCTCCGAGCAGCGACAGGTGATGGTCGATGAGAACGAGTCCGTGAACTGGCAACCGCCGTTCATCAAACACGGTCGATTCGGTCGCTGGCTTGAGACCAATGTCGACTGGGCACTGTCGCGCGACCGGTACTGGGGAACGCCACTGCCCATCTGGCGATGTGGCGACTGCGGGAAGGACACCTGTGTGGGCTCGGTCGCCGAGCTCTCGGCCCTGGCCGGTCGTGACCTTGCCGACCTCGACCTACACCGACCCCACATCGACGACGTCGAACTGGCCTGCCCCGACTGTGGTGGGGCGGCACACCGACTGGCGCCGGTGCTCGATGCCTGGTTCGACTCGGGCGCCATGCCATCGGCACAGTGCCACTACCCCTTTGATGGTGAGGAGGCATTGCAACGGGCGTTCCCCGCTGACTTCATCTGCGAGGCCATCGACCAGACGCGAGGGTGGTTCTACTCACTGCTGGCGGTGAACGCGCTCGTTTTCGACCAGTCCCCCTACCGCAACGTCGTGTGTCTCGCCCTCGTGGTCGACGAGCACGGTCAGAAGATGTCGAAGTCCCGTGGCAACGTCATCGACCCC
>JALRFT010000131.1 GCA_023261915.1 Acidimicrobiales bacterium
CTTCTTCATCACCGGTCAGGTCCCGCTGTACCTTGAGGCCTCGTACTTCGTGACATGGCCGGAGCGGTTCGGCAACGGGCAGCCAGCCAACTGGGGTGTTGCACCGTTCCCCGGTCCCGATGGGGTCACCAGCGCCGATGAGCTCGCCATCATCGGATCCGGTAACGCCTTCTATGTGCCGGCCAAGGCCACCGATCCCGAGGCTTCGTGGATCGCCGCATCCTGCATGGCCACTGCCGCGCAGCAGATTGCCGACTTCGAGGTGGCCGTCGGGAACATTCCCGCCAACAAGGCTGCCCTCGACATCTTCGAACAAGTTGAAGTCGCCCGCATTCCGGCCTACCAGACCTTCATTGATCTGGCCCGGTCATCGAACCCGGTGGTGCCGAACAGTTCCGTGATCATTGAGGCAGCCGGCGACGAGATGACCGCCCTTGCCCTCCGTTACCGCCGCGGCGAGATCGCCGAAGCAGATCTGGAGAGTGAACTCGCAGCCCTGCAGGCTCGGCTCCAAGACGAGCTGTCACTCGAGCTGGGCAGCTGAGCGGAGGTGACGTCCGCAACCCCCGCCGCGGGCGTCACTTCACGTCCGGTCCCACGGCGTCGCCGTGCCCAAGGCACCCTCTCTGGTGCTGACGGCACGGCGGCGCCGACCGGAGCTGCCCACCCCGAACGGGAGGTTGCCCGACGACGGGCGAACCGTCGGCGTCGCCTGACGGTTCTGGCCATGTTGTCGCCGTGGCTGGTCGGGTTTGTCATCTTCACGGCCTACCCGATCATCAACTCCTTCTATTGGTCGTTCACGGTCAAGCGTTATGGCGCCGCCGCCCGCTGGGTGGGCCTTGAGAACTACCAACTGCTGTTCGGAAACGACGACCTCCTCAAGGCGCTGCGGAACACGGCGTACCTCGCCCTGATCGGACTCCCCATCCGCATCGGCGTAGCCATGCTGTGCGCCGCGCTTCTCGCCCGGCCCCGTCGGGGCAACGGCATCTACCGCCTCTTGTTCTACGTCCCTGCCGTCGTGCCCGCTGTGGCCTCTGGTGCGCTGTTCTTCTTCCTTTTGCGCGAGGGCGGGCCCGTGTCGAGCCTGTTCGGTCTGTTCGGGGCTGAAGCACCGTTGTGGTTCGGCGACCCGTCGTGGGCCAAGCCAGCCCTCATCATGGTCGGCACGTGGGCAATCGGTGACCTGATGCTCATCTTCCTCGCTGGTCTCGTCGACATCCCCCGCTCGCTGTACGAGGCGGCCGAACTCGACGGGGCAGGCCGCTGGGCCAAGTTCCGCCACGTCACTCTTCCGATGATCTCCCCGGTCACGTTCTTCGCCCTGCTCACCGGCATGATCGGTGTGTTGCAGTCATTCGACCAGGCCTTCGTGTTCAGCCAAGGTGTGCGGTCGGGACGGCTCACCGGTGAACCTGACGGCTCACTGCTGACCTACGCCATGTTGCAGTTGCGTCAGTTCCAGGACGGCCGCATCGGTTTCGCCTCGGCCATGGCATGGATCATGTTCCTCATCACGTTGGTCATCACCATCGTGATGATCACCACCAGACGGCGCTGGGTACACACGGCCAATGAGGGGTTCATATGACACTGCGCCGCATAGGAACCTTCGTCGGCCAGCACGCCGTCCTCGTGGCCCTGGCCATCATGTTCTCGCTTCCCTTCTTCTTCATGTTGTTGCAGTCGGTCATGCCCCTCGACCAGGCCAAGACCACCGACCTGTGGCCCCGATACTTCGAGTGGGGCAACTACAGCGAAGTGTTCCGCCGCATCCCGCTCGCCATCTACGTGCGCAACACGCTCATGGTGTGTGTGATCGCCGTCATCGGCACCGTGGTGTCGTGCGTGCCGGTGGCCTACGCCTTCAGCCACATGCGCTGGAAGGGCCGGGGCGTGGTGTTCATCCTGATCCTGTCGACCATGATGCTTCCCTTCCAGGTCCTGTTCGTGAGCCAGTACCAGATCTTTTCCAGCCTCGGCTGGCTGAACACGATCCTCCCTCTCACCATTCCGGCGTTCTTCGCCGACGCTTTCTCCATCTTCTTGTTGCGCCAGTTCTTTTTGACCCTGCCCGAAGAGACCCTCGACGCCGCCCGAGTCGACGGGGCCGGAGAGTGGAAGGTGTTGTGGCGAGTGGTGGCTCCCATGGCCAAGCCGGGAATCATGGCGGTGGCCATCTTCCAGTTCCTGTTCAGCTGGTCGGACTTCTTCGGAGCCAACATCTACCTGTCCGACGAGAACAACCTCACTCTCGCCGTCGGCCTCGTCCGACTGAACACCGCAGCGGCCCGGCTCGGCGAGTCGAACCTCACCATGGCCGCCGCCGTGATCTTCGTCATTCCCCTCATCATCATCTTCTTCTTCGCCCAGCGAATCTTCATCGAGGGCGTGACCCTCACCGGCTCGAAAGGCTGAGGCCAAGACGATGTCTGGCCACACTGCGCTGCCTGATGACACCCTGCGTGTCGTCGAGATCCACTACTACCGCGTTCCCCGTCACCGCTGGGACCTCATGGTGCTGCGGGCCCGACAGTCGGGGGCCAACGGAGTGTCGAGTTACATCCCGTGGATCCATCACGAACCCTCCCCGGGGGCGGTGGACCTGACCGGAGAGACGCAGGCCGAACGGGACCTCGTCGGCTTCGTCGAACTGTGCGAGGCCGCCGGACTCGGGTTCATCGCCAAACCGGGTCCCTTCTGTGA
This sequence comes from Acidimicrobiales bacterium, assembly GCA_023261915.1. GTDB lineage: Bacteria > Actinomycetota > Acidimicrobiia > Acidimicrobiales > Acidimicrobilacustridaceae > M30B73. The sequence continues at coordinate 2,710 of JALRFT010000131.1, forward strand.
CTCGGAGATGCTCGGGGGCGGCGTGCCGACGTGGCTGCTCAAGGCCCACCCCGACTGGTGGGCCATCCGACACGATGGCGAACCGCACCGTCACAGTGATTCCAACGACCCGCGTCTCGCCTACGACCACCCCGATGCACAGGCGGCGGCGGCTGGGTGGCTCCAACAGGTCGCCACTGCCCTCAAGCCGTTCGCTGGCAGGAACCTGTGGGCGGTGCAGGTGGACAACGAGACCCCCGGGGACGGGATGTGGATCCACGAAGACGCCCTCGCCCCGTCCCCCATTCGTGCCGACATCTCCTCACCCCCTCGTTGGCAGGCGTTCCTCACCGAGCGTTACGGAGCCATCACCAAGCTCAACGAGGCGTGGAACACCAGCTACGGATCGTTCGACCAGATCCCAGTGCCCACAGTCTGGGAACCGCCTACGACCCTCGCCGGTCTGCGCCGCTGGGTGGATCTCGACCGCTTTGCCGATGCCCAGTTTGGCTCGGGGCTCAGTTCCTACGCCGCAGCCATCACGAGTGTCCTTGGAGACCGGGTCCCGTTGTTCCACGACTGGTTGTGCATGCCGTGGGCGCTGGCCGGGATGCTGGTCGAGCCGGGTGTGCTCGCCGACACCTGCGGCTGGGTCGGCCAGAACGTCTACGCCGAGGATGTCGACCCCGCCGACATGATTGCCGGCACCAACTGGTACCGGATGAACGACGTCGAATACGTCCACCATGCGTGGTGGCGGACCCGCCTGTGCCACACCCTCTCGCCCGCCGGAATGCCGAATCTGGTTCCCGAGATCTCGGCCCGTCAGGCGTTCTACCTCCACTGCTCACTCATCGGCGGTATGGACGCCCCGTGCATCTACATGCTCCACAGCTCCGAACCTGAACCCGAGGGTGTCGGGGCCTTTGAGCGCTGGGCGGAAGAGGCGCCGGTGCTGCCCGACGGGAACGTGTTCCCGTGGTGGTGGAACATGCGCACGCTGTTCCTGTGTCTGGAAGCCGGCGGTGCCGACCTCGTTGGTGCCCCCCTCGACGCCCGTGTGGCCATTGCCTACGACCACGCCGGCGAACGGGCGGCCCGCTGGGCAGGTGTCATCGGTGGCGCCGGGTTCCCCGACGACTCGACCCTCGGCGCCCTCGGAGCGTCGGCCAACGCATCGGCCGCAGGACAGGAAGTGGCCCGCCAGCTCGTCGACGCCGGGGTGGTGTTCGACGTGGTTGACATCACCCGCGGAGAACTCGACAACTACGACGTCGTCGTGGTCCCCAGCATGCCCATCATCAGTCGCGCCGGACTGCAGGCGCTCCGTGCGACCTCGGCGCCGGTCCGTTGGCTGGGCCCCGCACCCACCCTCGACGAAGACCTCAACCCCCTCGACACAACCGATGACACGTCACCCCACACCGACCTGTCGGATCTTGTTCCCGACGCGTCCGCAGTCGATGCTCCAGGTATCGACGTGGCGACCCGCATCGGATCGAGCGGACGTCGCTACGTGACGATCGTGAACCGCACCCACCACTCATGGACCGGAGAGGTCGCCGGGCAGAGCGTCACGGCGGGTGCTGCCTCGGTGACGTGGATGGCCGTCGACCGCGATGGCTCCGTCGTCGCTGCGATGGTGCACGGTGATGACGGCCAAGCCGGCGACATCGCCTGCTCCCAGGGCCAGTGCGCCGTGGCCCTGGTCGGAACCGGTGCAACTGCGGCGTGGCACATCATCAGCCAGGAGCGGGCGTGGATCAGGGTGCCCGCCGCTGCGGGACGGCCCCTGTGGCGGGTGACCCTCTCAGGCAAGGTGCTTGAGGTCGGCACCGTGGCTGACGACGGCCGGATCCGTTTCGTCCACGGTGACGACGCCGGGGAGACCGACCGCTACGTGGCCGGGGAACGCGCCGCCGCCGACGCCGTGGCCGCCGCTGTGAACGAGTACTTCGTCGCCACGTTGACCCGCGCCGAGGCCGACGCCACGGCGGCCGGAATCAGCGTCCATGAGGTAACCGACCGGGTCCGCCGCATCCGCAGCCGCATCGTGGCCGGAACAGCCACCGATGCCGATCGGGAACTTCTCCCCACCCTGACGACGATCGCAGCACGAATGAACGACATCCGACTCGGGGAGTCTTGACGCTGTGACGAATGGTTCCGTGCACCGCCTTGACCTCAGCGAGGACTGGGAACTGGCGACTGACCCTGCGGGGCCATGGCAGCGCGCCTCGGTGCCGGGGAACTGGTGGCTTGACGGCGTCGATGGCGTCGAGGTCGTGTGGTACCGCCGCACGGTCACGATCCCCGAGTCGTGGTCCGGCCGGGAGGTTCGCTTGCGGGTCGGTGCGGCCGACTACCGCACCACGGTGCGGTGGGACGGCGCCGAGGTCGGCACCCACACCGGAGGATTCGCACCCTTCACGATGCCGCTGCCGGCATCACCGGGGACCCATGAGCTCGTGATCGAAGTGGCGTGCCCGACCGACGTCTTCGGCGAGGTATGGCCCCACACCAAGACCACCATTCGTGGAGTCATGGGCCACCACGACGCCCGACCGGGCAACTGGACCGAACGAGGCCAGGAGCGCTCGACCGGTGGCATCTGGGGCCCGGTGGCACTCACCGTTCACGACGCCTGCTCGATCGAGGCCGTGCGGTTCACGACGACGGTGCGCGGGGCTGACGCCGACGCCGACACGGTGGTGGTCATTGACCTCGCCGGCGACGAAGCAGTGTGGGCGACGGTGCGGACGACGCTCACGGGCACCGCCGACACCCCCGACTTCGACCTGTGGA
>JALRFT010000162.1 GCA_023261915.1 Acidimicrobiales bacterium
GCGGGCGCACGAGCTCCACCTTGCGGAGCTGCGCCGCACGGGAGGCGAGCGCCTCCAGGGAGATCTCGACTCCGGGCGCGAGGGCACCGCCGAGGAACTCGCCCTGCGCCGAGACGACATCGAGATTGGTGGAGGTGCCGAAGTCGACGACGAGGACGGTGTCGAACGTGGTCGACGAACTCACAGCAGCCCCAGGCGGTCGTCGGTTCCCGCCCCCGCATCCGACCCGGCCACCACCAGATCGGCCTTCTGGAAGTCCTTGACCGACTCATACCCGCAGGCCGCCATCGACGTGCCCAGCGCCCCAGCAAGGTTGACCCGACCGTGGTGGTCACGGGCGGGGCCGGTCACGATCTCGGCGAAGGTCCCCAACGACGGCACCGGCACCCGGGCCCCGCGGGGCAGGGTGGCGTGGGCGGCGGACATGCCCCAGTGCCATCCCCGACCAGGAGCGTCGGAGGCGGCGGCGAGCGGAGCGCCGAGCATCACGGCGTCGGCGCCGCACACGACGGCCTTGGCGATGTCCCCGCCGGTGAGCATGCCGCCGGCGGCGATGACGTGGGCGTAGACGCCGGTCTCGTCGAGGTGGCGCATTCGCGCCGAGCGGGCGTCGGCGATGGCCGTGGCCTGGGGAACCCCGACACCGAGGACCCGCGAGGTGGTGCTCGTCTGGCCCGGTCCGACACCGACGAGGATCCCCGCCGCACCGGTACGCATCAGGTGCAGCGCCGCCTGGTAGCTGGCACAACCGCCCACGATCACGGGGGTGTCGAACTCGCGGATGAACTGCTTGAGGTTCAGCGGCTCCCCACCGCGTGACACGTGTTCGGCGGACACCACAGTGCCTTGGATCACCAGCAAGTCCAGTTCGGCCTCGGTGACGTAGGGCGCCAGCATCTCGGTCCGCTGCGGACTGACCGCCGCACACGACACGATGCCCGCGGCATTGATCTCGGCGATGCGGGCCACGACAAGTTCGGGCTTGATGGGTTCGGCGTAGATCTCGACGAAGGCTGCCGCCACCTCGTCGTCGTCGAGGCTGGCGATGCGCTCGAAACACGGCCCCGGATCCTCATAGCGGGTCCACAGACCTTCGAGGTTGAGGACCCCCACCCCACCGAGGCCACCCATGGCGATCGCCGTCGCCGGGCTCGTCACCGAGTCCGACGCCGCCGACATGAACGGGAGTTCAAACCGGAAGGCGTCGATCTCCCACGAGAGGTCCACCTGCTCAGGATCACGTGTCCGGCGCGACGGCACGATGGACACCTCGTCGAGGCTCCAACCCCGACGGGCCGACTTGCCGATGCCGATCTCAAGTTCAGCCATCAGGCCACCCATCCTCCGCTCACGGGAAGAGGTGAGTGTAGTCCCGGCCGGGCCGCAGGCCCGAAGACGGCGGTTCAGCCCGAGAGGGCGCGCAGGACCTGCTTGGCGATCGCCGCGTTCATCTCAAACACGGCGTCACGGCCCTTCTCCCCCACTCGGCGCACCACGCTGCCACCGGTGAGGGCCTCCACACTGGCCAAGCCGTCGCGAAGACGGTCCCGGGTGACGTCGGTGGCCTTGTACCCCATGTCGGCGAGGGCCTTGACGACGTCAGACTGGGCAATGGGGGCGGGCGCCACCGAGGCCACCACCCGCAGGGCGTCCTTGGTCAGGTCGGCGCCCTGCACGATCGCCGTGTCAAGGGTGATCTGACCCGACTCATCCGACTCGAGACTGGCCAACCAGCGGCGCACCTGGGCCACCAGTTCGGCGTGCGTGTCGGCCTCGAAGATGATCTTGGGCATGGCCCCACGCTAGCGGGCGACCACCGGCTCGTCCTCGGCGATGCCGAGGACGACCATGAGCAGGTTGCGCAACATCGCCGCCGTCGCTCCCCAGATGGTGTCGCCCTCCACCTCGAAAAAGAAGATGGGGCGTTGCAGATGGGGCAGCCCCCAATGCTCCTCGCGGTAGACACCCTCGGCGGCGAGCTCGTCGAGGGGCACGTGGAGGATGTGGGCCACCTCGGACGGGTCGGGCACGAGATCGGGCCGGCCCGCTAGAGCGGCGACGAAGGGCACGATGTAGGACCGCCCCGTAACGGTTCGCATGTGATCGAGTTCCCCGATACGGCGCACGAGTGCCGGGTCCAGACCGACCTCCTCGTGGGCCTCGCGCAGCGCGGTCGCCCACGCGTCGACGTCACCGGGCTCCTCGCCACCGCCGGGGAAGCTGACCTCACCCCGGTGGGACCGCAGGTGCTGGGCCCGTCGGGTCAGCACCACGGTGGCCCGCCCGTCGGCGTCGTCGTAGAGGGCGGCGAGCACGGCCGATGCCCGCACCCCCGAGCCTTCCAGCGGTGAGGTACTCGGAGGCGGCGCCGCCGCAAGGGCCCGGCTCACCCGATCGAGATCCATGGCGCGATCGGCAATGGAGAGGGTGTGCCACGGTGGTGGACCACCGACTACTGCCCCAGGGGGCCGGGGGATGACCTGATCCCCCCCGCGGGCTGCACCGGGGGCTCCGGTGCCCGTGCGGCTCACGTGGCGTCGGCGGCCTCGACGAGGGAGCGCAACAGGTCGGGAAGCCCGGCGTTCTTGAGTTCGCTCAGGAGCTTGCCCGGCTGGGTCTCACCCCGCTCCCAGTCCATCCACTTCTCAAGCATCTTGGCCGGGTCCGGAGCGAGGGTTTCCATGGCGTGAGGATACCCGGGTCGTCGTCCGACCAGACGCGCCGGAGCCCGCCGTGAGGCGGGCTCCGAACGAGGTTGCTGGTCAGGCCAGGGCTACATCATCCCGCCCATGCCACCCATGGCCGCAGCGGCCGCGGCCGCCGCACCGGGCTCCTCGGGCTCATCAGCCACGAGGCACTCGGTGGTGAGCAGCAGGGCCGCGATCGACGCTGCGTTCTGCAGCGCCGCCCGGGTCACCTTGGCGGGGTCGATGACACCCGCCTTGATGAGGTCGGTGAACTCGCCGGTGGCGGCGTTGAAGCCCACCGAACCGCTCTCGGCCTCGACCTGACGGACGATGACGGCGCCTTCAAGGCCGGCGTTGTCGGCGATGAGACGAGCGGGAGCCTGCAGCGACCGGTACACAATGCCGGCACCGGTTGCCTCGTCACCCTCGAGCTCGTTGACCACCTTGTCCACAGCGGGGCGGGAGCGCAGCAGGGCGGTGCCGCCACCGGCGACCACACCCTCCTCGATGGCCGCCCGGGTCGCCGACAGGGCGTCCTCGATGCGGTGCTTCTTCTCCTTGAGCTCCACCTCGGTGGCAGCCCCGACGCGGATGACGGCTACGCCGCCCGCCAACTT
>JALRFT010000328.1 GCA_023261915.1 Acidimicrobiales bacterium
ACGAGGCGCAGAACACGACGCCCGAACAGATGAAGATGTTCCTGACCCGCATTGGGTTCGGATCCAAATGTGTCGTCACGGGCGACATCACCCAGGTCGACGTGGCCGGTGGACGATCCGGCCTCACCGGGCTTGAGGCCCGTCTCGCCGACATCGAAGGACTCGAGTTCGTTCATCTGGGTTCGCGTGACGTGGTGCGCCACCGCATCGTGGCCGACATTGTCGATGCCTATGAACGCACGGCCGAGAACGGGTCGGCGCCGTCGAACGCCGAGGGCCGGTGAGAGCACCTCGCCCCCCCCGCCGGGGCCGCCGCCGACGGGGTCCGTCGGAGGGAACCGTCAGCGTCTACGCCGCCGACGAACAGTCGGTGCATCCCGTGGACCTGCCCCGCTGGGAGCGCCTCGCCAGCGAAGTTCTTGCGGCCGAGGGTGTGACCGGTGAGGCGGAGCTGTCGTTGCTCTTCGTCGACGCCACCGCCATGGCCACCCTCAACGCCGGGTTCATGGGTGCCGAGGGCCCCACCGACGTGTTGGCCTTTCCCATTGACGCCGGCCCGGTTGATCCCGGGCGTCACCCCGACGGAGGTTCGAGTGGACCCGATCGCGATCCTCCCGGGCCCGATGACCTGCCGTTACTGCTCGGTGATGTCGTGATCTGTCCGGAGGTGGCCGTGCGCAACGCTGCGGAGCACACCGGGGATCCCGACGACGAGTTCGCTCTGCTCGTGGTGCACGGCGTGTTGCACGTGCTCGGCATGGATCACGCCACCGACGACGAGCGCATCGCCATGCAGGCCCGGGAACGTCAGCACCTCAGCGCCCTGTGGCGGCTCCCGGCCCGCGACCCGTGGGAGGCGACGTGAACGGGTCACAGACGCTGATGGCGGTGGTCATTGTCGTCATGTTGGTGTTGTCGACGTTTCTGGCCTTGGCTGAGACGTCGCTGACCCGGATGACCAAGTCCAAGGCCCAGGCTCTCATCGAAGACGGCCGACGTGGCTCGGCCACACTCGGGTGGTTGGTGGCGCACCCCGAGCGGTTCCTCAACGTCGTGTTGTTGGTCGTGCTCGTGTGCCAACTGGTGCAGGCGACCCTGACCGGCATCCTCGCCGACCAGTTGTTCGGAGCGTGGGGTGTGGTGGTGGCCACCTTCATCAACGTGGTGTTGGTGTTCGTGCTCGCCGAGGCTGCCCCCAAGACGTGGGCCATCCAGAACCCGGAGCGCTCGGCGCTGGTGTCGGCCGGTCCCGTCGCCGCTCTCGCCCGACTGTGGCCGCTGCGACTGCTCTCCCAAGGGCTGATCGGGCTCACCAACGTCATCCTGCCGGGCAAGGGCCTCAAGGAAGGTCCGTTCGTCTCGGAGGAAGAACTGCTCGCCCTCGTCGACGCCGCGGTGGAAGAGGACGTGATCGAGAGTGGGGAGCGCCACCTCATCGGCCAGATCATCGACTTCGGCGACACCGTCGTGCGTGAAGTCATGGTGCCCCGGCCCGACATGGTCACCGTCCCGTCGAGTCTGCGGGTGGCCGATGCCATGGAGGTGGCCATCCTCCACGGTTACTCGCGTCTGCCGACCACCGAGGGAGACATCGACGACATCACCGGCCTGCTCTACGCCAAGGACCTGATGCGCGCCGAGCGTGACGGGGAGGCGGACCGCACCGTGAACGAGTTGCTGCGCCCCGCCCAGTTCGTGCCCGAGACCAAACGCATCAGTGAGCTGCTGCGCGAGATGCAGGCCCGCCAGTTCCACATGGCTGTCGTGGTGGACGAATACGGCGGCACGGCCGGTCTCGTCACGCTTGAGGACATCATCGAAGAACTCGTGGGCGAGATCGTTGATGAGTACGACCGCGAGGAACCAATGGTGGAGCGGGTCCTCGGCGGCCGGGTACGGGTCAACGCCCGGATCCCCGTGGATGAACTCAACGAGGTCCTCGGCTCGTCGCTTCCCGAAGGGGACTGGGACACGGTGGGTGGTCTGCTCTTCCACCTCTTGGGCCGGGTGCCCTCGGTGGGGGACTGGGCGGCGAGCGACGGGTGGTTGCTGGTCGCCGACCGCGTGCAGGGCCGTCGCATCAACCGCATCGTGGTCCAGCCGGCCTCGTGTGCCGTGCCGAGTGCCGACGGTGACGGCTCCCGTGGGTGATCACGACCTCCACAGCGGCTTCGTGACGCTCGTCGGTCGTCCCAACGTCGGCAAGTCCACGCTGCTCAACGCCATGTTGGGTCGCAAGGTGTCCATCGTGTCCGACAAGCCCCAGACGACCCGCACCCAGGTGCGTGGCGTGCTGCACCGGCCCGGGGCACAGATCGTGTTCGTCGACACGCCGGGTATCCACCGTCCCCGGGGGCCCCTCGGGGAGCATCTCAACGCCACGGCGGCCGAAACCATCGGTGACGTCGACGTGGTGTGTCTGGTGGTCGACGCCACGGCCACCATCGGGCCTGGCGACCGGTTCGTGGCCCAGCGTTGTCCGCCCGACACGGTGGTGGTGGTCAACAAGATTGATGTGGCCACCCCCGACGAGGTGGTGGCCCAGTTGGCCCGCGCCGCTGACCAGTTGACGATGGAAGCTTGCTTCCCGGTGTCGGCCACCACTGGCAAGGGTGTCCCCGAACTCATTGAACACCTCGTCGGTCGGTTACCCGAAGGCCCGCCTTACTACCCCGAGGACATGGTCACCGACGTCCCCGAGGCGTTCTGGGTGGCCGAGCTGGTGCGTGAACAATTGCTCGCCATTCTCCGTGATGAGTTGCCGCACTCGGTGGCCACCCGGGTCACCGAGTGGGAGTGGCCGCGGGTGCGCTGTGAGATCCTTGTGGAGCGCGACTCGCAGAAGGGCATCGTGATCGGCCGGAAGGGATCGGTGCTCAAGGCCGTGGGGACCGCCGTGCGGGCCGAGTTCGACGAGCGCATGTTCCTCGAGTTGCACGTCACGGTCGACAAGGACTGGCAGCGTCGACCCCGGGCCCTCGAACGCCTGGGGTACTAGGCCACTCATCTCGTTGCTCGGGGTGGGTCTGCGGGTCACAGGGTTGTCGAGGGCAGCGGGTAGGGTCCGGACGTGGAGTTCCCCGGGATCGACCTCGACCATGTGCCCAACCATGTGGCCTGCGTCATGGACGGCAATGGACGTTGGGCGCGCAACCGGGGCCTCAAGCGCACCGAGGGACACGCCGCCGGTGAAGAGGCCCTCTTCGACACGGTGGACGGGGCCATTGATGTAGGTCTCGGATGGTTCACCGTGTACGCCTTTTCCACCGAGAACTGGCGGCGGCCTGCCGATGAGGTCCGGTTCCTCATGGGGTTCAACGAGAAGATCCTCCTCGGGCATCGGGACGAACTCAATGA
>JALRFT010000273.1 GCA_023261915.1 Acidimicrobiales bacterium
GGAGGGGCCTCCAGCCTTGACGGGAGCGGCGGCAACGGCGGTGTGGGCGGTGTGGGCGGCAACGGCGGCAACGGTGGCCTTTTCGGGAGCGGCGGCAACGGCGGCACCGGCGGCAGCTACGGGGGCGGCATTCAACTCGCGCCGTCGCCCAACGGCCTGTCAACCGAACTCCTCGATACCGGCATGACCTTTTTCCCCGCCGACGTCGCCGATCGGGTCGGTCCGACGAGTTGTGGGTACCTGTCGGGAACGCCAACGAAGGCCGGCACCTACTTGCTCACCGTACGAATGCTGTACCGACTCGTGCCCGACACGGCGCCCCCTGCGGCGCCGGCGGCGGTGTCTGACGGTGTCGACGAACAAACCTTCGCCACGTACCAAACATTTACCCACGTCATCGACACCGACGTGATCCAGGCGACGCCCAACTTCACCGGCTAGCAACCGGAACCAGCCGTACAATCGTTGGTACCATGGCCGTCAATCCGCTCGATGACGCCGTCGCCGACCAGTACCGGCGATGGGTCTACCCGGAACCGATCACCGACCTGGACGCGTGGCTCGATGGGAACTGGGAGTGGTTCGACCCGAGCCACTCCCAGCCTCTGCTCTGGCCCGATCGCGACCCCCGTCCGGACCTCACCGTTCTTGTCGCCGGCTGCGGTGCCAATCAGGCGGCCGTCATCGCCCACACGAACCCCTCGGCCACTGTCACCGGCATCGACGTGAGCGACTCGTCACTCGACCACCAGCGTCGACTGGCGCAGTCCTACCACCTCGAAAACCTTGACCTACACCTCCTTCCGATCGAGCGAGTCGAAGAACTCGGCCGTGACTTCGACCTCGTGATCTCCACGGGCGTCCTCCACCACATGGCCGACCCGGTCGTCGGCATGGCGTCGCTCGGCAGATGTCTCAGGCCAGATGGTGTCTTGGCGGTGATGCTCTACGCGAGGTACGGCCGCCTCGGTGTGGCGATGCTGCAGGAGGCCTTCCGCGACCTCGGCCTCAGTCAGGACGAGGACTCGGTTGAGATCGTGAGGTCAACAATCGGTGGCCTGCCACCCGACCATCCGTTGCGTGCCTATCTCACGATCGCTCCCGACCTCGCCCACGACACGGGACTCGTCGACACGTTTCTGCACAAGCGAGACTGCGACTTCACCGTGGACGATTGCCTCGAACTGGTCGGTGCCGCAGGTCTGGAGTTCGATGACTGGTTCCTGAAGGCGCCCTACCACCCCTACGACGGTCTCGGACCCACCGTCTTGTCCGCTCTCTCACGCATCCCCGTTCGACGCCAATGGGCAGTTATGGAACGCCTCAACTGGAGAAATGGATGTCACTTCTTCACTGCATGTCGCCCGGAGCGCCCCCGCTCGTCGTACGTTGTCGACTTCGATTCGCCTGCTGCGACCACCTATCGACCCTCGCTGCGCTACAGGTGCACGGTCACCGACGCTGGGATCGCCCGCAGCGATTGGGCGGTAACGCTCGATGACCGGAACGCAGCGCTGATTCGGCGCATCGACGGACGTAGGACTCTCGCCGAAATCGCCGACGGGATCGTCGATGATGCGACGGCACGGTCACTGTTCGAAGCGCTCTGGCGACTCGACTTCATCTCGGTGCGTCTGCCGACCGACGTCTCTGAACAGGTTGGATGACGCCAATCGTCGCGTCCGACCGGAATCATCCCGGTCATCACCCTCCCGGGAAATCTCCCGGGTTGTGGTGTCGGAGGGGGGAGTATTCCTCCGCACAGTGGGTCGTAGCCGCAGGCCCCACGGGGGGACTTCCGACATACGACACCCTTCCTTGTCCTTGTTCTCTTGTTGCTCAGTCGACGAAACCTTCGAGCCGACTCACTTGTGGTACCACTTTGTCGTGAGGTAGGCGAGAG
>JALRFT010000290.1 GCA_023261915.1 Acidimicrobiales bacterium
GGTGCTTTCCTTCTCCCTGCGGTTATTGAACCACTTGTATGGACTGCGGTTGAAATCCCAGAGCAACGACTTGCTGACTGGGCCTTGGAGGTTGGTTGGGCTTGCTGTTTGAGCGTAGTACTCACGCCCCATTCCTTCGATGATTTTCATGCTGCACCTCCTACCTTCTTAGCCTTGGCATCCAGCGATGCGTTAGCCTTGGTCAATGCAGGTTTGGTAAGCTCTGACAGGGACTTGACAGCGAGGTACTTGAGGAACGCTTCCTCGTCCACGCCCCTTCGCGCCAGCCTGAGGGACCGGATCCACTACGCCGACCCCGGAGAGGTGAGCGTCGACGAGCTGATCGCCGCCTCGGACATCATGGTCGCCGCCTCCTCGGGCGCCGAGCCCGAGCCGGGGATCCTCGCCCGGGCAAGCGCCGGCGGCGCTGTACCGGTCGCCTCACGCCTCCCGGTCTACGCCGAGGTCCTCGGGGAGGGCGATCGCGGGCTCCTTTTCGAACCCAAGGACGCGACCGTCCTCGCCGCCCAGCTGACGCGCCTGGTCGACGACGGGCCACTGCGCGAGCGGCTCGCCGGGGCGGCGCTGGTCCGTGACTGGTCGCTGGTGACCGACGAGTTCGAGGCGATCTACGAAGAGCTCACATCCCGGCGCAAGCCCCTGACCGGCAACCCGGCCCTCGCGCGCAAGCTGGCCGCGCGCCCGACCATCGACGTCGACCTCCACATGCACACCGACCACAGCCACGACTGTGCGACGCCGGTCGAGACGCTGCTCGAGACCGCTCGCGACAAGGGGCTCGGTGCGATCGCCATCACCGAACACAACGAAATCTCCGGGGCCCTCGCCGCTGCCGAGATCGCCGACGCCTACGGCGTGAAGGTGTGCATCCGCGTGGTGGCAAACCAGACGAAGAAAGGCTTGCCGGCGGCCTGGGCTTTGTTCATGAAGCCGATGCCCTCCCGGACCAGTTCCTCATCGACCGTCTCCATCCGCTTACGGGTCAACGGCCCGGTATCGACGATCCGCTGCTTGCCCACCTTCCCGAAGCGAGGGTCGACGGTCTCGTCGTCGGTGTCGGAGGCCCAGGTATGGAGCACTCCCCGGGGACCGTGCCGCTTCTTGAACTCCGGATCGGTCGGGTAGTCCTCGTCTTCCGGCTCCTCCTCGGTATTGAGGTGGTAGAGGTTGCCGAAAAACTCGTCGAAGCCGTGCAGGGTGGGCAGGTGCTCATTACGGTCCCCCAGATGATTCTTGCCGAACTGTCCGGTGGCGTAGCCCTGCGTCTTGAGCACCTCGGCCAAGGTCGCGTCCTGCTGCTGCATGCCCACGGGACCGCCGACCATGCCGACCGATGTGAGGCCGGTGCGGATCGGATACATCCCGGTGATGAAGGCGGCCCTGCCGGCGGTGCACGAGGGATGGGCATAGTGGTCGGTGAAAACCGCCCCTTCTCTGCCGATCCGATCGATGTTGGGGGTGCGATAGCCCATCACACCGCGGCTATAGATGCTGAGATTCGTGAAGCCGACGTCGTCGCCCCAGATGACCACGATGTTGGGCTTCGAACGGTCCTGAGCGGAGGCCATGCCACCACTCCAGGGCAGGCCCACCAGCATGGCTGCCGCGACAGCCGTCACGATCTGAAAACCATCGAACGCCTGCCGCCGCCGAGTTGCATGGACCATGGAGACTCCCCGCTGAACGAAAGTGTTGAAGCAGGCCGCATTAGAACGTTGCATTGGCCCGGACGCCATACACAAAGGCGTTGTCGGTGGAGATTGCGCCGAGGCCGGGGCGGATCCACTGCAGGTCGGGCGTGATGTTGAGCCAGGGCGTGGCCTGGATGTTGTAGAACCACTCGAGCCCCTGCCCGATCCGCGGGCCGAACAGAGCCT
>JALRFT010000070.1 GCA_023261915.1 Acidimicrobiales bacterium
CGAGGGCTGCGATCGAGCGTGCGGGTTCTGTGCCATCCCGAGTTTCCGGGGCCCCCAGCGCTCCCGCAGCCTCGACGAACTCATGGCCGAGGTGGTCAGTCTCGACGTGCGTGAGGTGGTCCTCGTCGCCCAGGACCTCGCCGCCTACGGGCGTGACCAGGGCCAAGGGGAACGGTCGCTCGTCCCCTTGATTGACAAGGTGCGGGCGACGGCGGACCGGGTCCGACTGTTGTACCTGTACCCGTCGGATCTCACGGACGACCTCGTTGACGCCATCTTGGCCACCGACGTCCCCTATTTCGATCTGTCGCTGCAACACGTCAGTCCACCCCTGATGCGACGCATGCGGCGGTGGGGGGACGGTGACCGTTTCCTCAATCGCATGGAGGCCATTCGTGCCGTGCGTCCCGACGCCGTGTTCCGGTCGAATTTCATTGTCGGGTATCCCGGGGAGACCGAGGACGACCAGGTGGCGCTCGTGGAGTTCATCGCGGCCGCCCAACTCGACTGGTGTGGGTTCTTCACCTACTCCGAGGAGGCGGGCACCTACGCCGCCAATCTCGACGGCAAGGTGCCGGGATCTCTCGCCCGGGAGCGCCTCGACGAACTGTCCGAACTGCAGGACGCCATCACCGCCGCCCGGCGCGACCAGCTCGTTGGGGTCGCCACCGAGGTGCTCGTGGATGCTCCCGGGGTGGGGCGCACGTGGCGTGAGGCACCCGAGATCGACGGCGTCGTGCTCCTCGATGACACCCTGCCCGTCGGTGCACTGGTCGACGTGGTCATCACCGAGTCCCTCGGAATCGACCTGCGCGCCGAGACGACAGGTGACGTCCGGCAGTGGCGGCGTCAGCGCATCTCGGTGGATGGGGTGTCGTCGTGACCAGCCCGATCGACGATGTTCCCACGGGGACCTCCGACCACTCCGGTGGCGGCTTCGGGCCTTCCGCTCTGGCCACCCCGGCGAACGCCGTCACTGTCTTGCGCCTGCTCGTGGCGCCGTTGCTCGTCGTGCGTATCGTCACCGACGGAGCCACTTGGTGGAACTTCGCCCTGTGGACGGTGCTCGCCAGCACCGACGGCGTCGACGGGTGGATCGCCCGTCGACAGGGAACGACCCGTTCGGGCGCGTTCCTCGATCCACTCGCCGACAAGGTGTTGGTGCTCGGCGCCCTGTTCTCGCTCGTGGCCATCGACCGTTTTGGGTGGGTGCCGGTGGCCATCATCGCGGTGCGCGAAGCCGCCGTGAGCCTGTGGCGGGTGCATTTGGGTCGCAAGGGTCTGGCCGTTCCCGCCCGATCGACGGCCAAGGTCAAGACCTTCGCCCAGTCGGTGGCCGTGGGGTGTGCGCTCGTGCCCGCACTGGCCAGCGCATGGTGGGTGGCTGACGCGGTGCTGTGGGTGTCGGTGGTGCTGGCTGTCGCCAGTGGGGTGCAGTACGCCCTCGATGGCCACCGGGCGGCGACCACGATGAGCCGGGACCATTGAGCGTCCCAACCCGGTAGCCTTCGCCGCCATGCGCTGTGAGGTGGTGGCCATCGGCACCGAGTTGTTGTTGGGTCAGATCGTCGACACGAACTCCTCGTGGATTGGGGAGCAGTTGGCCCTCGCCGGCATCGACTGCCACCATCAGGTCAAGGTCGGTGACAACCTTCCCCGGATCGTCGCTGCCCTGCGTCAGGCTCTTGATCGCTCCGACGCCGTGATCTGCTGTGGGGGCCTCGGTCCTACCCAGGACGACCTGACCCGGTATGCCATCGCCGAGGTGATGGGTGTGG
Organism: Acidimicrobiales bacterium; assembly: GCA_023261915.1. Taxonomy (GTDB): domain Bacteria; phylum Actinomycetota; class Acidimicrobiia; order Acidimicrobiales; family Acidimicrobilacustridaceae; genus M30B73. The sequence goes on from JALRFT010000070.1 coordinate 1,779, forward strand.
ACCTGTTGCTTGACGACACGCTCGCCGATCGCATCGCCACCATGTTCTCCAGTCGTGGCCGGGAGATGCCGGCCAACAACTACCGGCAGGCCGAGATGCCGGAGGGGTCGTGGGCCATGGCTCAACAGCCCGGGACGGCGGCGGGTCTGGTGTGTCCTGTGGGGGACAAGGTGATCTACGCCGTGCCCGGCGTGCCGTCCGAGATGCGGCCCATGGTGATCGGCACGATCTTGCCGGACCTTCGGCAGCGTGCCGGTGAGGACGCGTCCGTGATCCGCAGTCGCACGGTGCGTACGTGGGGCTGGGCGGAGTCGAAGCTCGCTGAGGTGCTGGCCCCCCACATGGAAGAACTCGACCGCACCGGTCATGCCACGGTGGCTTTTTTGGCCAGTGGCTGGGAGGGCATCAAGGTGCGTGTCACAGTCAAGGCGGCCACCGAGGCCGACGCTGACGCCGTGCTCAACGACGAGGTGCGGGCCATCGCAGCGATCATTGGTGACCCGGTCTTTTCCACTCGTGACGAACCTATGGAGAAAGTAGTTCTCGACCTGCTTGCCGATGCCGGGCTGACTGTGGCCGTCGCCGAATCGCTCACCGGAGGACTGGTCGCCGCTCGTCTGACCCAGTGGCCCGGAGCGAGCGAGGTCGTTCGGGGTGGGGTGGTGTCCTACGCCAGTGAGGTGAAATTCGATTTGCTCGACGTTCCGGTCGGTCCCGTCGTCACCGAGGCCACCGCGGCGGCCATGGCCCAAGGGGTTGCCCGTCGGCTCGGGGCCGACGTGGGGGTGGCCACCACGGGGGTGGCCGGACCCGACGAACTCGAAGGGGAGACGCCAGGCACCGTGTGTCTGGCCCTGTGGATCGACGGTGCCGCCGAGGCGTTCACGGTGCATCTGCCCGGGGACCGTGAACAGGTCCGACAGTTCTCGGTCATCACGGCGCTCGACCTGCTGCGGCGCCGGCTCGGAGCTCGGTGAGCGTTTCGGTTTCCGCGGGCTCGGGTGGCTCGCGGCTGTTTGTTGCGGTGTGGCCACCTGCCGAGGTGTGCGAACTCATTGACCGCCTTCCGCGACCCGACGAGTCGGGGGTGCGGTGGGAGCCGCCCGGTCTCGCCCACGTGACCCTGCGATTCATCGGGGAGTCCGAGCCCGAACCGATCATCGCGGCCCTGCGCAGTGTGCCGCTCCCATCGGCAACGGCAGCTCTCGGTCCCAGCGTCAGTCGGCTCGGTCGGTCGGTGCTGTGTGTGCCGGTGGCGGGTCTTGAGGCGCTCGCTGCCGGGGTTGACGAGGCGGTGGTGCGTTGTGGGCTGCCGCCTCGTGAGCGGACCTTCGCCGGGCACCTGACCCTCGCCCGACTTCGGCAACGGGCTGCGTGTGGCCTTGCTGGGCACCGGTTGCGAGCCGACTTCCGCGTCACCGAGATTGCGGTGGTCCGAAGCGTGTTGCCGTCGGGAGTCGAGCCGGTACGCCGCTACGAAACCCTTGAGATGATCCCGTTGCGCGACTGAGCGTTCCGTGGCGCAGCTGTCGGGGTCAATCCTTCGGTGGCGTCAGGTCGAGCGCCGCGGAGTTCATGCAGTAGCGCAGTCCCGTGGGAGCGGGTCCGTCGTCGAACACATGCCCCAGATGCGCTTCACACTCGGCGCAGCGGACCTCGGTGCGCACCATGCCGTGGCTGACGTCGCTGACCGTGGTGACGTTGGCCTCGTCGAGTGGTGCCCAGAAGCTTGGCCAGCCGCTGCCCGACTCGTACTTGGTCTCGGCGTCGAAGAGCGGGGTGCCGCAGACCACACAGCGGTAGGTCCCTGGCTCATGGCAGTCCCAGTACTTGCCAGTGAAGGCCCGTTCGGTGCCCGCCTGCTGGGTCACGTGGTACTGCTCGTCGGTCAGGCGGGTACGGAGGTCGTTCTCATCAGTAGGGGACATGGCCCCATTGTGGCGGTTCGGGAGTCCTGACGCTCATCCCGAGGTGCTTTCGGGGCCCCAGAGTGAGCAGCGAAGAAAATCCTTGATCGAACACCCGTTCGTAACTACACTGATGACATCCAGTCAGGAAAACCCCGCTATTTCGGGGTTTTCCGGTTGGCCCGGCTTCGTCGGGGAGGAATGTGACCGGGTTGTCACACCCCCTCCATAGCGTGGCCCCGTCCCCGATCATCGTGGTCAGACACGATCAGTCCACACCATCACAAGGAGATTCAGGTGGAGCGAGACAAGGCACTCGAGATGGCTCTCGGCCAGATTGAGAAGCAGTTCGGCAAGGGTTCGGTCATGCGAATGGGGGAGCGGGAGGTCGTTGCGATCCCGGCCATCTCCACCGGTGCGCTGGCCCTTGACCTGGCCCTCGGCGTCGGGGGTCTGCCTCGGGGTCGGGTGGTCGAGATCTACGGCCCGGAATCTTCAGGCAAGTCCACCCTCGCCATGCACGTGGTGGCTGAGGCCCAGCGTAACGGTGGGGTCTGCGCCTACGTCGACGCCGAGCACGCCATGGATCCGATCTACGCCCAGGCCATCGGGATGGACATCGACGGCC
>JALRFT010000076.1 GCA_023261915.1 Acidimicrobiales bacterium
GCCCCTGAAGGAAGGGTCCTCCAGGAGCGGGCGTCTGTCGAGTTGGGGAGTCACTTCAGCACCGACCCCGCAGGGTCTCAGACGGCGTCGTCGCCGAGCTCACCGGTGCGGATGCGGATGATGCGGTCGACGGAGGTGATCCACACCTTGCCGTCCCCGATCTTGCCGGTACGGGCGGCGGCCACGATGACCTCCGCAACCTCGTCGGCCCGACCGTCGGGAACGACGGCCTCGACCCGCACCTTGGGCAGCAGATCGACGATGTACTCGGCACCCCGGTACACCTCGGTCTTGCCTCCCTGGCGCCCGAACCCCTTGACCTCCTCGACGGTCATGCCGGTGATGCCCGCCTCCTTGAGGGCATCCTTCACGTCGTCGAGCTTGTGGGGCTTGATGATGGCGGTCACGAGTTTCATGTCGTCATCTTCGAACACAACCGTCAGCGGCAGATCCGGGTCGGGCTCGATCTCGGCGGCCGCAGCAGGCTCCCAGGCAGGAGCCTCGATCTCGTCCCCGAGACTGAGTCGATTCGTACGGGACATGACGGCCTTGCCGTTGACGAGAATGCGACCGGCGGCAATGAGGTCGCTCGCTTCGGTTCGACTGCAGCCCGTCATCATCGACACCACTCGGTCGAGTCGTTCACCCACAAGTGCCGGTGGAACTGGCTCACGCATCGTCGCCATCAGTGCCCTCCGTGACGGTCTCCGGACCGTCGTCGGCCGACGGGGTTCCCGATGGGCCGAAGATCGTGACGCCGACGAGGAGAATCACCCCGACCACGACAGCAGCATCCGCCACGTTGAATACCGGCCACCACTGCAGATCAACGAAATCGACGACGCCACCGCCCATGAATCCGCGGTCACTGCGGGCGGCACGATCAATGAGGTTGCCAATGGCTCCTCCGACGACCAAGCCCACGGCAATGACGGGCAGGGGTCCGTGAGCGCTGCGGAGGTACCACACCAGCCCGACGATGAGCACGAGTCCGACCAACGAGACCAACGGACCCCAACTACTGCCCCCACCGATACTGAAGGCACTTGCCTCGTTGAAGACCAGACGGAGCCGGAGCGACCCAACGAGATCGATGGCGCCATCTGGAAGCCTTTCGACCGCCCAGAGCTTCGTCAGCTGGTCAACGACCAAGACGGCAAAGACCACACCACAAAGGAGGAGCCACGACGGGCGTTCCCGGGGCTCCTTCACAGTCACCGTCGGCCGAAGTCCCCGACCTTGTACTCAACACGCTCTCGGGCCCACGGGATGGCCTCCAGGCGTGCCTTCGGGATGGCCTGACCGGAGACCTCACAGATTCCGTAGGTCCCAGCATCGAGTTTCGACAGGGCATGGTCAATCTGATCCACGGCGTCACGGGCCTGAGCGCTAAGCGCAAGATCGAAGTCCCGCTCCACGGCAAGGGTGTCACCCTCACCTGACTCGTCATCAAACTGCACATCACCCGGTTCCCGCTCCGCAGCGAGGGCGTCCGCCTCGGCCTTGAGGCTCTCAGCCTGTTCCGTGTAGGTCGCCCGATGCCTCAGCAACTCCAGGCGCTGGGCCTCAAGGAACTTCGCATCGTAAGGAGTGGTCGTCAGGCGCCGGGGTTGGGGCTTCGCCTTCTTCTTCACTGGGGCTGGCGCAACCGCCTTCTTGGCCGGCGCCTTCTTGACCGGGGCCTTCTTGGCTGGGGCCTGCTTGGCCGGAGCCTTCTTTACAACAGCCTTCTTGGCCGGGGCCTTCTTGGCCGGCGCTTTCTTCACAACAGCCCTCTTCGCTGCGGCCTTCTTGGCCGGCGCCTTCTTCGCTACAGCCTTCTTGGC
>JALRFT010000097.1 GCA_023261915.1 Acidimicrobiales bacterium
GAGCCGGCACCTGCTCCGGTCAAGCCGGCCTACACCGGTTGATCAACTGACTCACAGAAGTACCGGACTCGGGGGTCCCGCTTCGGCGGGGCCCCCGTTCCGCGTCCGGCACCCGGTTCAGCGGGTTGTCACGCCGTCGCAGTACTGACTTCTGAGGGCTGAGGTCCAGTCCCAGAAAGGAAGTGCTGTCTATGGCAACAACGGCGACGGTGCTCATCGGCACCGACAATCTCTACAGCGAAGACATCTCGGCGACACATCTCGCCCGACTGGTGGAGGGCGACCGGGCAGTGTGGGTCCTCACCGATCTCACCTCCGGTGAGGTGGCCCGCTGGTTTCCCCACCGACCCGAGCGCATCGGCCCCGACCTGTGGGCGTTCATCACAACCCACGTGATCGGTGCGCCCAACGCTCCCGCCGCCCTGACCGGCCCTGTCGTGCGGCCGAGTGGCGATGTTGATGCCGACCTTGACACCATCGGCGGGGTCACTCGCTCCCACCCCAACGTCGTGCTTCTTGTGACAACTCTTGGGTCAAGCACGCTTGCCGGCCAGCGCCAAGCGATCGCAACCGTTCCTGCCGGTGGAGCAAACGTGCTGTGGGCTGCCACGGCGCAGTCTCAGATTTCGTGAACTAGAGCCCGGGGGCCCGGCCCGGGTTGGCGTCGAGCTGGTCGAAGCGGCCGGCGGGGCGAATGGCCCGGTAGGCGTCGAGGACCGGAGCGAGCTCGTCAGGAGTGGCTCCGTGACAGATCACCCCGTCAGCACCGAGATCGAACTGCGCCAGGATTCGTCTTGCGCACTCGGCTGCTGACCCGGTGGCCGCCGCCCCCAGCCACTCATCGGGGAGCAGTTCTCTGATGTGGGCGAGATCTTCGGGTGACGCGCTGGCATCGAGTGCCCCTTGGGCGTTGCGGACCACCGCGTCGGCCCGGAAGCGCTCGAGCACTGCAGGATCCCACCCGTTCACTCGGACCATCAGGTCGCCATACCCCTGCAGGTAGGTCGCCAGCCGGCCCGTGAGTTTCCGCAACTGGGCTTCATCGGACAGGTGGTCACCAACGGTGGCCAGCACTGACCAGACCCGGACCGTCTCGGGGTCACGACCTGCCTGTTCAGCCCCGCGCCGGACCGCAGCGACACTGGTAGCAAGGGTTTCGTCGGTGAAGAACGTGTGCAGCACCACCCCATCGGCGACGGCGCCGGCGAGTTCGAGGGTGCGGGGTCCGAGCACGCACAGCAGAACGGGGATGTCTTCATCGAACGATTGGTCCTGACTGAGCAGAGGCCACACCCCCGATGGGCCGTCGTGGCCAAGGATGACCTCACCGTGCCAGAGGCGGCGGAGGATATCGATGGCGTCGGCCATCGCCGCTGAGGTGATCGGCTCGAGACCGATGGCGCTGAACAGGGCATCGAATCCTCTACCGAGACCCAGAGCGAAGCGACCATTGGAGAGGCGGTGAGCCGTTGTGGCCATGGTGGCGGTCACCATTGGATGACGGGTGTTGTGATTAGTGGCCGCAGTGGCGATGCCGAGTGTTGAGGTGGCCACGGCCGCTGCCCCGGTGAGGACGCCGGCATCCTTGACGTTGAATCGTTCCGACAGGAACACCGACCCCAGACCGAGCTCTTCGGCTCGGCGGCACTCCGTTACGAGGTCCGCAGGGCTGTCGGTATGGCCCGCCAGGCCGTAGAAGCCGAGTTCACAGAGCTGGGGCGGGGTGGAACTGGGGTCCATGGGGTGACCCTAGGTCCACAGCCCGCGTACCGCCTCGCACCCGTCAGATGATCTTCCGTCACATCGGGGTCGTATCCCCTCACCTCGGGCGAAACCCTGCGTCGTTGCGGAAGACAGCGGCCACTTCTTGTTGCAGAATCAACCACCTTGCCGTAAGCACGGATTGTCCGTCCCAGTGCGATTGGTAGGTGAAGGGCGAGCAACGAAGGGTTGCCTGCGCATCAGATCCGCCAAATCAGAGAAGAGAGGGTGCCATGGGAAGTGACGCTGAACAGATGCATCGGGCAGCGGGGGTACTCCTCGGCCTGGCGGCTGGAGACGCCCTAGGGGCCGGTTACGAGTTCATGCCGGCTCTCGATCCGGGCACGCCTGTACTCATGGACGGTGGTGGTTCCTTCGGCTGGGCTCCCGGTGAGTGGACCGATGACACCGACATGGCTGCCGCCATTGCCCTCGTTGCCGCCGAGGGCCTCGATCTGCGCGGCATCGATGCCCAGGATCAGATTGTCGCCAACTGGCATCAGTGGGTCGGGCAGGCAACCGACGTCGGATCGCAGACCCGCACGGTGCTATCTCGAGCCGCCGCCCGTTCAACGGCCACCCCAACTGCTGAGGCCCTGGCCGCAGCCTCAATGTGGCTTCATGAGCAGACAGGCCACACCGCCGGGAACGGTTCGTTGATGCGCACGGCGCCGGTGGCTCTCGCCTACCTCAACGACCCTGACGGTCTGGTGGAGGCAGCAGCATCGGTGAGTCAGCTGACGCACTACGACCCCGAGGCGGGTGAAGCATGTGTGTTGTGGTGCCTGGCGATCCGACACGCAGTGCTCACCGGTGCCCTCGACATCCGTGTGGGGCTTGGCCATTTAAGCGCCGAGCGCGCCGAGGTCTGGTCGGAGCGGATCGATGTTGCCGAGCGGTCCCTGCCCCGGAACTTCACCAATAACGGTTGGGTGGTCGAGGCGTTCCAAGGGGCGTGGTCGGCCATCACGATCGCCCGTGACGACGTGATTCGGCCCGCCGACCACCTCCGTCTAGGTCTTGAGGAGGCCGTACGGGGCGGACGCGACACGGACACGGTTGCCGCCATCGCCGGCAGCCTGCTCGGGGCTGCCTACGGTGCCTCGGCTATCCCCGCCCGTTGGCGGAGGCTGCTTCACGGTTGGCCGGGACTGCGGGCCCGTGACCTTGTGTCACTCAGTGCCCGGATCGTCACCGCCGGGCGAGGTGACAACACGGGCTGGCCCGTTGCTGATCTACAGGACTACCCGTCCCTGACGGCGCCGGCGGAGCCAGTTCTCCATCCTGCCGATGACGGAGTCCTCCTCGGTGGCGTCCGGCATCTGCGGGCATTGCCCGACGGCATTGACGCCGTGGTGTCCCTCTGTCGAATCGGGGCGGCCGAAGCACCGGCCCCCGGCGTCGACCCTGCCGATCACATTGAAGTCTGGTTGATTGACCGGGAAGGAACCGAGGACAACCCCCATCTGGACTTCGTCTTGGAAGACACGGCTGAGGTTCTCGCCGACCTGCGGTCGGAGGGTCGAACGGTTCTGCTCCACTGCGTGCAGGCCTATTCACGTACCCCCACTATGGGAGCCCTGCATGCCATGCGGTCATCGGGGCTCGGCTGTGGGGAAGCGATCGACCTGATGCAGCAAGCCCTTCCTGGCTGCAACCCGAACCCGAGCTTCCGTGACGCGCTCCGCCGGCTGGACCGGTCCGGGGATCTCGAGGCAAAAGGGGATCTGGGGGAGTGATGAGCACCAACCCCATCACCACTGACTACGTCACGGCCTTGGACTGGGCGGCGACACTGCACGCCAGTCAGTTCCGCAAGGGGACCACTGTGCCGTACGTCTCCCATCTTCTGAGAGTGAGCGCCACCGTCTGGGAGTATGGCGGTGACACCACGCAGGCCATCGCCGGTCTGCTCCACGACGGCCCCGAGGATCACGGCGGTCAGGCCTGTCTTGACGAGATCGCCCGTCTGTTCGGGCCCGAGGTGGCGGGCATCGTGGAGGACTGCAGCGACTCACTCGTTGACACCGATGCGGGCCAGGAGAAACAGGATTGGCAGCTCCGCAAGGAGCACCACCTTCAGCATCTTGCCGAGGTGAGCAATCAGGTGGCACTCGTGGTTGTTGCGGACAAGCTCGACAACCTCGAATCCATTGTTCGTGACGTCGACACGGTCGGTCTCACTGCGGTGATGGCCCGATTCAACGCTGGAGGGGATTCCCAGGTGTGGTTCTATCGCTCGGTGGCTGACGTATTGCGCTCCAAGGTCAGTCCGGTGTTGATGCGGCGATACGACGAAGCGCTGCAGCGCCTGGCGTCTCAGGTCGAGAGCGGTGAGCGGTCATGATGGAAACCGTGGCTGGACACATCCTGTCGATGGACGGGGGGCAGCGTCGATGACGCTTACGGTACAACTGGGCGCCAGCGCGTCCTCACTCATTGACGGACTCGCCGGCCGGTTGCGCCAGCCTCAGGCGGACCCCTTCAGTCCGGACTGGATCGTGGTGTCCACCGTCGGGCACCGTCACTGGCTGACTGAGGAACTTGGCGCTCGCCTGACCCCCAAAGGATCGCGTGAAGGCATCCTGACCAACGTCCGGTTCCTGTTCCCCAACGAGTTCAATTTTCTGGCCACTGGTAGTGATCGGCCGGCGGAGAGTCCGTGGGATGTGACGAGGTTGACATGGGCCGTTCTCGGCCTGCTTGATGACGGTGTGGTCTCGGCCCCCGGGTTCTCTGGCGCTAGTCGACCCGTGACTCTCGCCCGTCGCATTGCGGAACTGTTCGATCGATACTCCGTGCACCGGCCCGAGATGCTGGAGGCATGGACCGAAGGTCGGGCTGCGGACCCAGATCTTCCTCTCGAAATGGCGGGTCGTGCACTCAATGGCTCGTTGTTCAGATGGCTCGGCGGACCTCGGTCTCGAAGCCCGTGACGTGGGAGGACATGACCTTGGCGGCACGCTCGGCATCCCCCTCGCGGATGGCGACGAGCAGGTCGCGGTGCTCGGCGACGGCATCGCCGAGATGGCTCACCCGGTCGAGGGCGAGGAACCAGATCCGCAGCGCGTGCATGTAGTGCTGGTCGCACACGTCCTGCAGGAAGTCGTTGTGGGCGGAGCGGTAGATGTGGTGATGGATGCGCTGGTCGAGCTCGATGAGTTGGCGCATATCGGGTGCGACGGCGACCGCGTCGAGGCCGGCGATGAGTTCGTCGATCACCTCGAGGTCCTCGTCGGTGCGTCGTTCCGCCGCCAGGCGTGCGGCGAAGGGCTCGAGTTGCTCGCGTACCTCCGACAGCGCCGAGAGGTCACGCGGATCGAGCGCGGCGACGAACATCCCGCGGCGGGGGTAGACCTCGACGAGACGCTCATGGGCGAGGGTGCGCAGGGCCTCGCGGATCGGGGTGCGACCCAGGCCAAGCCGCTCCTGGAGCTCGGGCTCGCTCAGCAGGGAGCCCGGGGGGAGTTCGAGGGTGACGATCAGCGCCCGGATCTCCCGGTAGGCCAGGTCAGCCTGCGAGAAGGGCCCGTCGAGGTCGGGCTGGACGAGCGCGGCTGAGGTCACGGGATAGATATATCAGTCGGGATGACGGTTGTACATCAGATTCCCCAGGTCGGGCTCGAAATGGCCCGGGGGCTCGAGTTTCCCCTCCAATCGGCAGCCATTTCGAGGTGAAACCCCGTCGCAGAGCGACCATGTCGAGGGTGAAAGCGAGGATCAGGGGAGGAGGTCGCGCAGGACCGGGGCCAGCCGGCCGGGGGCGTCGATGATCTCCAGCGGCAGGCCGAGGAGCTCGGCGGCCCGCTCGGCCGCGCGCTCCATGTCGGGCGTACGTCGCCCCGCCAGCCAGATGACCCGCGAGTAGTGGTGGAAGTAGTCGTCGCGCAGATCCGGATAGCGATTGAGCCCGAGCTCGCGCCAGATGACGCGGTCGAAGGAGAGCACGAGGAAGTCGGTGAGCACGT
>JALRFT010000185.1 GCA_023261915.1 Acidimicrobiales bacterium
CAGGGTGTCAAAGGCACGTTCAATGCGGCCTTCGGCGGCGAGATCAATGTTGGAGGTGGCCTCGTCGAGGATCAAGACGCGGGGCCGAGCCATGAAGGCCCGCCCAAGCGCCAGCAATTGCCGCTCTCCTGCCGAAAGTGAGGAGCCACGCTCGAACACAGGTGTATCCAACCCGGCGGGCAGGCGGGCCACCAGATCGTCGATACCGAGTTCCCGACACGCCGCCATGACCTCCTCGTCGGTGGTGTCGGGCGCGGCGAAGGTAAGGTTGTCGCGCACCGTCCCGTGGAAGAGGAAGGGCTCCTGGGGCACAAGCCCGAGCTGACTCCGCAGCGACATCAGGGTCACGTCCCGGAGGTCGTGACCGTCAATGGTCACCGATCCTGACGACGGGTCGTAGAAGCGGGCCATGAGTTTGGCAATGGTGGACTTTCCGGCGCCAGTGGGTCCGACGAGGGCGAAGGTCTCCCCGGCTGCGACGTCGAGGTTCACCGAGTGGAGGACGTCCCGCCCCTTCTCGAAGGCGAAACTCACCTCGTGGAGCGAGATGGCACCACGCATGGGAGGGATGTCGGTCGCATCCGGGAGCTCGGGAACGCTGGGCTCGGTGGCGAGGAGGTCGCGGAGTTTGGTGACTGCTGCTTGGCCCGACTGGTAGGTGTTGTACAGCTGCACGAGCTGCTGCACGGGGGCGAAGAAGGCCGTGAGATAGAGGACGAAGGCGCTCAACTCGCCGAGGGTGAGGCGGTCGTTGAGAACCATCCACGCTCCCACGCCAAGGACTACCGCCTGTCCGAGAATGCCCACCCCGTCCGAAGCGGGTCCATAGATCGCCCCCACCCGAGCGGTGTAGAGATTGGCATCGAGGTGCGCTTCCACGATTTCCTCGTGGGCTTCCACGCTGCGACGTCGGCGGTTGTGGGCGGCGATGACCCGGATGCCGGCGAGGCTCTCAGCGAGATCGGTCAGGACCTCGGCAATCCGGTCGCGCACCTCGGCGTACCCGCGCTCTGAGGCCGCTCGGAACCACAGGGTCAGCACCAGCATCACCGGCACCACCACACCAATGGTGATGAGGGCCAACAGGGGGCTCATCCACACCAGGATCACGGTGATGATCACCAGCGTGAGTCCCTGCACGGCCAGATTGACGAGGCCGTCTTGGAACAGTGCGGTGAGCGCATCGATGTCGCTGGTCATCCGGGTCATGACGCGACCCGAGCGTTCTCCGGTGTAGTAATCGAGCGAGAGTCGCTGGAGGTGCGCAAATACCCGGATGCGCAGCATCTCCATGAGTCGTTCACCGAGGTGCCCGGTGTAGGAGATCCGGATTGACGAGGCCACCACGTTGAGCGCAACAGCGGCGAGGAACACCCCAGCGGCGATCAGTACGACACGAAGGTCGCTGTTGCTGATGCCCTGATCGATTCCGATCTGGGTGAGCAGGGGGCCTGCTTGCAGTGTGACGGTCTCGGCGACCACCAACAACAGCGCGATCACCGCCGGACCAAGGACCGGCTGCATCTCGAGCAGCAGGTCCTCCCCGGCCAGGGTGTGGTCCCGGCCGGCGATGCTCACCCCGACCTCGGCCTGTTGTGCCGCCTCGACGACCGTGGCGAGCCCGTCATCCAGCTATCGCCCCCACTCGTGAGCGATGCGGCGCTGCTCGATCGCATCGTCGATATCGTCGGCACGGCGGCCGAGCGCGCGTGGGATGCCTGGAGTGGCTCCAGCGCTCCCGCCGCC
>JALRFT010000231.1 GCA_023261915.1 Acidimicrobiales bacterium
CAGCGAAGTGGCCAATGCGGGCCTTGGCCATGACTGGGATAGTCACCGCCGCCTTGATCCCCTCAATCATCTCCGGATCAGACATACGGGCCACCCCGCCATCACGGCGGATATCGGCAGGCACCCGTTCGAGCGCCATGACCGCAACCGCGCCAGCGTCCTCGGCGACGCGAGCCTGAGCGGCGTCGACCACATCCATGATCACGCCGCCCTTGAGCATCTCAGCGAGGCCCCGCTTCACGAGCGGCGTCCCTGTCTCCCGGTTCTCAGTCATGGAAGCATCGTACCGACCCGGGGCCGCCAACCAGAAGCCGGAAGCCGGTTAGAGGAGAGCGCTGGCCTGATCAGCGGAGAGGTTGGTAACCACCTGTTCCGGTGGCGGAAGGGCCACCCAGGTGGATCCGGGGGTCAACTGCGCTGGCGTGAGATCAGCAAGGGTCAGGTTCGGGCCGCTCAACTGATCAGGACGATCCCACAGAACCGTGCTCAGACGCCCACCGGTGTAGACGAGCCCGCCACCCTTGCCGACGGTGTAGGCCTGTGGGGAGCGACTGTCGGCCGTCGATGGCCCGTATTCCGTGTACTGGATCACCACATTGCGTGGGCAGACATTCTCCCCGGCCTCATCGACGAAGGGCGCTCCATCTTGGAAGCGGCGGTTGCAACCGGCTGCGGCGTCCCATACATAGGTCACCGAACTCCCCAGATCCCAGCTGATGGTGATGCCCGGCACCGGGTCACCCGACGGCGGCAGCGTGGTACTCGTGGTGCCAGGTCGGCGTTGACCGGGGGCGGCCTCCGTCCGATAGGTGAAAAGCGGTTTGGGGAAGGCCTCTCCGGGGCGACCGAGTCCGTCACGCACTGCCGCGACGTTGGCGAACAGGTTGTGGGGGGCGAATCGCCCTGACACGCGCTGGTAGTCACCGGAGGCGACGTCGTACCCGCCGTTGATCAGCAGACCTGCCGCGGCCGCTGCGTTGACCTCACCGACGACGTTGGCGTTCCCACCAGACCAGACGAGAATAGGTGAACCGAGGTCGGCGACGAGATCGACGTCAGTCGATCGCGCCGATCGCACCGGCCCGACGCGATCGGGGACCTGGGAGTGAAACACTGCAGCGAAGCGAGTGATGCCCTCAACCTGAACCTCGTAGACGAGATCGGCCTGATTGATGCCGCCGTGGGGCCGTGCTTCGCTTGAGTTGTCGATCTTGGCCACGACTGCGGTCTGCTGGGTGGCGGCCTGATCGGGTGCGGGCAACCCGGTGAGCGGCCACACGATCGGCGCAGGAGGGGCCGTCGTCGAGGTTGTGGGTGCGGACGAGACCGTGACGGCCACCTCCGAGGAGCAACTGGCCGCAACAATCGCCACGGCAGCCGCAGCGGCAGCAATCACCAAGCACCGGGTTCGTCGGGTCAGGGACACGTTGCCTCCAGATGTGGTCGTGAGAGAAGTATCACAGTTCCCGCAGGGCGGCGATGCGATCCTCAATGGGTGGATGGGTGTTGAAGAGGTGGGTCCAGCGCTTGGCCCGTTCAGTGTCATCACGGGTCGGCACCGGCTCCTCGATCCACAGGTGCGCAGTGGCCCGGTTGCCGGAGTGCACGACCGTTTCGTCGTCACGCAGTTTCTCAAGCGCCGCGATCAGCCCGGGTGGGTACCTGGTGATCTCCACGGCGGACATGTCGGCGAGCGACTCACGTCGGCGACTGATGGCGAGCTGCATCATGGTGGCGAGAATCGGCGCAAGGACGAGCAGCAGCAGGGCGCCGACGAGCAGGATCGGGTTCGTACCTCCCCCGCCGTCACTTGAGCGCCGTCCTCCACCGAACCACATGAAGCGGATACCGAAATCGGACAGCAACGCCGCAGCTCCAACCAAAGTCACCGCCAATGTTGAGACGAGGATGTCGTAGTTGCGAATGTGGCTCAGTTCGTGGGCGAGGACACCTTCGAGTTCGACACGATTCATCTTCTCCAGCAGACCAGTCGTGACGGCGATAGCTGCGTGGCGGGGGTTCCGGCCGGTGGCGAAGGCGTTGGGCGCCGGATCGTCGACCACGTACAACCGGGGTACCGGCGTTCCGCTGGCGATGCAGAGGCCTTCAATCAGGTTGTGGAGGCGGGCGTAGACCTGGGGGTCAGCGGGGTGAGCCCGACTCATGGCCAACGCGATGGAATCCGACTTCCAGTAAGAGGTGAACGCAAGGCCGCCGGCGACAAGGACGGCAATGACCACACCCACCGGGCCAAAACCGATGGCCAGACTGAAGGCCATGCCGAGCAGGGCGATCAGCACCACGAAGGCCCCGATCAGCAGCGCCGAGCGTCGCTTGTTGGAGGTGACCTGGTCGTACAGCGGTCTAGCCCTCTCAGAACTCGACCCGCGGCACCTCGCGGGCACTCTCGGGTGCGTCGAAGAACTCGCGCTCTTCGAAGCTTCCGGCACGGGCGACGAGCACGGCCGGGAACTGCTGGATTGAAGTGTTGTAGCTCCGAACCTGATCGTTGTAGAACTGCCTCGCATAGGCGATCCGGTCTTCGGTGGTGGTGAGTTCCTCCTGGAGCTGCCGGAAGTTCTGGTCGGCTTTGAGGTTCGGGTAGGCCTCCTGGAGGGCGAAGAGCTTCCCGAGCGCACCAGTGATCATGTTGTCCGCTGAAGCCTGTTCCGCAGGTGTCTGCGCGGACACTGCGGCGTTGCGGGCCTGGGTGACCCCCTCGAGGGTCTCGCGCTCGTGGGCGGCGTAACCCTTGACGGTTTCAACGAGATTCGGAATGAGGTCGTTCCGACGATTGAGCTGAACGTCGATCTGGGACCACGCGTTGTCAATCCGTAGCCGCAGCGCCACCAGCCGGTTGTAAATGGCAATGGGCCACACCACAACAACGAGCACGACGACGGCAATCACGACGAGAGCGATCCACATGCCGCTCATCCTAGGTGCGTCTCAGCGGGGCCGGGATCCGGGTGCGGCATGGGTGGCGACCGCCCTGCGGTAGAGCCCGATATACGTCGCCGCCATGGCATCCATTGAGAAATCCGACACACGGTCAGACCCGGCCGCCACGAGCTGCTCCCGGCGGGGACCGTCGGCGAGCAGACCACCGATGGCCGCGGCAAAGGCGGCCGCGTCGCCAGGCGGCGCCAAAAGAGCGTCTCGGCCATTGCGGGCGACCTTGGCGTAACCGCCGATATCTGAGGCAACGACAGCGGTTCCCGCCGCCATGGCCTCGAGCAGGACGATGCCGAAGGACTCTCCTCCCAGTGAGGGGGCGCAGAAGAGGTCGGCCCCGGCAAGCCGTGAGGCGAGTTCCGCATCCCCCACCCGACCGAGCCACTCCACCCGAGGATCAGGGTGGCGTGCGCGAAGGCGCTCAGTCTCAGGACCCTCCCCGATCACCCAGAGACGGACCTCGCCGGAAAGAAGGCCGAACGCCTCGAGCAGCACGGCAAGACCCTTGCGCTGCTCATGACGACCAACGAACACCACGGTCGGGCAGCCATCGGTGGGCCACGGCGTGGCCTCAGCGAACGCACCCACGTCGACCGCATTCGGCACCACCTCGTACTCGCCTCCCAACGCACCGAGTGCCGTCTGACGGGCCTCTTCGCTCACCGCGCAGCGGACATCAAGGCGGCGGGCGGCCCGGCGCACGACAGGTCCAAACCACCGATAGGGCAACTCGGTGCCCGCAGCGTGAAAAGTCCCGACGAGCGGAGCCGTCTTGAACAGCAAGGCCGTCTGGGTGGGACCAGGACAGAGCGGCTCGTGGAGGTGGACGACATCGAAGGCCTCGTCCCGCAGCGCACTAATGGTCCGGAGTTGGGTCGACACATCGGGAGCGATGGGGGCCACCGAGCCGTTCGCCGAGGTCGGCACGCTGCCACCAAGTGGGGTGACACCCACATCGGGGGGCGGCCCGTCACACGGACCGAGGACCCGAGCGTCATGGCCTGCCGCACGAAGGGCCCGCGCCAACCCAAGGACCTGGCCCTGAACGCCGCCCGGCAGGCTCAGCGAATAGGGCGAGACGATGCCCACCCTCATGTGTCGTCTTCCCCGGAAGAAAACCCGGCGGCCGCCAACGCCGCATCATCGGAGGGCCAGTTTGGTTGCAGCAGATGCCACTGCGTCGGCGCCTGGCGGATCAACACCTCGAGGTCATGAGCGACCATCTGGGTGATGCGCGCCACATCCTTGCGGAACCCATCCTCGCGCTCTGTGGGAATCGGGGGCCGCAGGACGGCCCGATGGCCGCGGCCGTCGAAGTAGACCGCTGTGGGGATCAATGCCGCCCCGGTGCGAAGAGCAAGGGCGGCGGGACCCGCAGGGAGTGTCGTGCCCTCACCGAAGAACTCGACGGGGATCCCCGCACCATCGATGTCACGATCAGCGAGAAGGCACACGATGTCACCCCTCGCCACTGCCCCCGTGACCGCCGGACCAGCCTCAGGACCAAGGATCACCACCTCCATACCGAGATCTCGACGGAAGCCAAGGAAGAAGTCTCGGAGTTCTGGGGGATTGATGTCCTCGACAACTGCGGTCACCCCGAAGCCTTCGATCTGGGTCAACCAGAATGCGGCCCACTCCCAGCCCCCGAGGTGGGGCAGGACCAAAATGATGCCCCGACCCTCATGCTTCGCACGAGCGAGGTGCTCGTAGCCGTCAAGATCGAACCCAGCATCAACCGCTTCGGCGGTGAGCGACGGGAGCCGGAATGATTCCGCCCAGTAGCGGCCGTAACTGGCGAACAACTCGCCCACCGCCCGGCGAGCCTCGGGGTCACTCAGCTGCCTTCCCCATGCCCGCTCGAGGTTCCGGCGCGCAAGGAAGGCCCGTGCCGGCGCCAACCGGGGGGCCACGCGGGCGGCGACGTCAACCAGGGCGGTAACGAGTGGCTCAGGCAGGTGACGGGCGACCCACGCCCCTACCCGGTAGGCCGTGGTGACAGAGAGGGGGCTCACCCCACAGCGTCAGCGACGAGACGTTCGCAGTCGCTGCCACGACCGCGTTGAGCGACGGCGAGCCGCACGTCGACGGGCAGTTCGACGGGCCGTACCAGGCCCCGTTGGTGCCGCCGAGGCTTGACGCCACACGAGGACAAAGCGCTGGACCACCGTCAGAGCGGTGAGCGCGACCATCAGCCAGAGCACGGGGACCAAGAGCACCTCGAAGAGCAACCCGAGACCCAAAAGGATCATTCGCTCCGCCCGCTCCATGAGGATGCCACCCTTGGCCGTGAATCCCATCGCTTCGGCCTTGGCCCGCTGATACGAGATCAACCCCGATAGCGCCAGCACTGCCACCGGGAGCATCACACCGAGCCCGGGGCGGTAGACGACGAAGTACCAGGCAACCCCGCCGAAGAGGAACGCATCCGAGACCCGATCGGCGACCGAGTCGAAGAAAGCGCCCCGAGGCGACGAGGTGCCTCCGGCCTTCGCCACGGCCCCGTCGAGGGCGTCAGGTAACCCACACAGAATCAGAAACAGCAGGCCGAGGTGGAGGTTCCCGAAACCCATCGAGACCGCCGCAGCGACCGACATGATCATGCCAGTGGCGGTGAGATGGTCGGCGGTCACTCCCATGCGGCGCAGACGAATGCCGATCGGCTTCACACTGCGCTCGAAACCAGCCCTGAATTGGCTGTCAATCATGGCTCCAACCTACCAGCCGAGGGAGCACTCCCCCCTGATCCCGCTAGGGTCGGGACATGGACGGCCTAGATGTGTCCCGCCTTGCAGCGGTCGATATTGCTGTAGCGCTGCGGTCGTACCCCCGGCGTTTCCGGGAGACACTCGCAAGTGTCTCTCAGGCCCGAGGCCTACCCGCCGAGGAACTGGTCGGCCGGATCGGTGCCGACGGCCACTGTGGGATGGATCTCCTACTCGACGTGGTCAACACCCTGACGTTGCTGGATCGCTCTCTTGACGAGGTCCTCCGGGCGGACGACCCCGCTCTCCACCCCGGCGTGTTGGACCCGAGCCTGAGAGATTGGGCTCCACCACCGGGACTTTCGCTTGAGACGCTTCTTGACATGCTCGACGACCAATGCGCTGACCTCGCTGCAGCCGTGGATGAGGTATCGAGTGTCGACTGGGTACGCTCGGCCCACATTGCCGACGGTCCATCCCTCACAGCGATAACGATCGCCCAGGAGGCAACTCGGGTCGGAGCGGAGGGCCTGCGGGCATTTGAGTCGGCACTGCGCGCAGGGTCGTGATCGGATAGTCAGGAGTTCGCTGGAGGCGACCACTCTTCCGGATTCTCCTCAACGAAGCCCTCGACAATCGACCCGTTGACCCCATCGACGAGCATTAGTCCGCGTTTACTCGGCGGGTCCTCAGCTGAGTACAGCAGGATGCGCCACGTCGGACGACTCAGGGCACCTCGCCACCCCAGTTGCGCCGAGGCATGCCCCACCGGAAAGCCGACTTCCTTAACGGCGAGAACAAGGGCGTCACGCTCATCAACATCGAGATCCCATCCAGCGACCAGGCTGTAGACACCGACCACCGCGAGAAGCGCAGCAGCGGCGAGGAATCCGGCATTCACGAGCGCCGTTCCGCTGCCCCGAGTGGCGAGCCACGCCACGACGAGTACGGCAGCGATGATCAGATACATCACCCCCGGGACCCGACGACGATTGTTGTTGGGGAACAGGTACGGCCCGACGTATCCCGCAGCATTGAGGTCCTCGGGCAGAGCGTCACGTATGTCAGCGTCAGTGAGAGGTTCGGTGACCTCGTCGTCAGGAGCGGGGTGCTCTTCGCTGCTCATGACCCTGACCGTACCC
This sequence comes from Acidimicrobiales bacterium, assembly GCA_023261915.1. Taxonomy (GTDB): domain Bacteria; phylum Actinomycetota; class Acidimicrobiia; order Acidimicrobiales; family Acidimicrobilacustridaceae; genus M30B73. The sequence goes on from JALRFT010000231.1 coordinate 6,803, forward strand.
GGAGCACTGTCACCGCGGCCAAGCGGACCGCACCCGCTTCCACGTCTGGTCCAGCGGTTCGGGGAGGACCCGTGTTGAAGCCGTCACGGTCATGAAGTTCGTGTCACCCCTCCACCGGGGAACCACGTGCACGTGGAGGTGATCGGGAATGCCGGCGCCTCCTGCGGCACCGAGGTTCAGCCCCACATTGACCCCCTCACACCCGTAGGCAGCACGGACAGCAGCCACCCCGTCACCCACTGTCGCCCAGAGTTCGGCAGCCTCGGCAGCGGCGAGATCGCCCAGATCAGCGACCGCCCTGTTGGGAATGACGAGGAGATGGCCGGTGGCGTAGGGATAGGCGTTGAGGAGCACTGAGCACGCCTCACCGCGATGCACGATGAACGCCACCTCGTCCCCCTCGGTGGTTCCGAGGGCCAAGATGCGCTCGAACATCGACCCGGTGACGTCGGGCTGCAGCGGCGTCGGATCGCCAGTCACCCGATCGAGATAGGTGGAGCGCCACCCCGCCCACAGGTGATCAACCATCAGCGGTGATCGGTGACGTCAACGGCTAGGCGGGCCACGAAATCTTCAACGGGGACGTCCCGCTCGACGTCGCCACCCCGCGGGTTCACCCCCACCGTGTTGTTGGCCACATCGTCGTCACCCACGACGAGCACATAGGGCAACTTCTCCAGTTTGGCCCGCCGGATGCGATTCCCCAGCGGTTCCTCAGCCCGGACCCACTCCGCGCGGAACCCGTCAGCTCGCAGACGGTCCACGACCGCGGCAGCGTAGGCGTCATGGTCGTCGCGCACGCCTAGGACGCGCACTTGGGTGGGAGCGAGCCACGCCGGAAAGGCCCCGGCGTAGTGCTCGATGAGAACCCCGAAGAAACGCTCGATCGATCCGAAGAGGGCCCGGTGCAACATGATCGGACGGTGCCGTCCGCCGTCGGCCCCCACGTACTCGAGGTCGAACCGGTCAGGATGGTTGAAGTCACACTGGATGGTGCTCAGCTGCCACGTGCGGCCGATGGCGTCGCGGATATCGATGTCGATCTTGGGCCCATAGAAGGCTGCGTCGCCCTCCTTGATCTCATAGGGCAGGCCGTACTTGTCAAGGGCCGCACGCAGCGCCCCCGTCGCCTTATCCCAGATCTCGTCACTGCCGACGTACTTCTCGGGATCCTTGGTACTGAGGTAGGCGGTGAAGTCCTCGAAGCCAAAGGCCCGCAGCACACTCATGACGAAGTCGAGCAGCGAGGCAATCTCGTCCTGTAATTGGTCCTCAGTGCAGAAGATGTGCGCGTCGTCCTGGGTGAACCCACGAATTCGCATGAGCCCGTGCAAGGTCCCCGATCGCTCGTAGCGGTAGACGGTGCCCAACTCGAAGAAACGCAGCGGAAGCTCGCGATAGCTGTGCTGGCGACTGCGGTACACCAGACAGTGCATCGGGCAGTTCATGGGCTTGGGGTAGTAGGTCCCGTTGTCCATCTCCATCGGCGGGTACATGCCGTCGCGGTAGAAGTCGAGGTGCCCCGAAGTCTCAAACAGTTGGCCATTGGCCAGATGGGGCGTGACCACGAACTGGTAGCCACCGTCCTCATGGCGCTGACGCGAGTAGTCCTCCATGAGTTTGCGGATCATGGCGCCCTTGGGATGCCAGACCGCCAGACCGCCACCGAGTTCCTCGGGGAACGAGATCAGGTCCAGTTCCGTCGCCAGACGTCGGTGGTCCCGGGCTTCGGCCTCGGCCAGACGCTCAAGATGGGCCTCGAGTGCCGCCTTTGACTCCCACGCCGTGCCGTAGATGCGCTGGAGCATCGGGCGATTCTCGTCACCACGCCAGTAGGCACCGGCGACCTTCTGCAGGGCGAAGTGACCGAGGCGGCCGGTGGACGGCACGTGGGGACCTCGACACAGATCGACGAATCCACCGTCGTTGCGGTAGAGGCTGACCGTGCCGTCGCCGGTGATCTCACTGGCATCAACCCGTTCAATGATCTCGCGCTTGTAGGGCTGGTCGGCAAAGACCTCAAGGCCGGTCGAGCTGTCGCACTCTTCCCGGGTAAACGCCTGATCAGCGTCGATGATGGTCCGCATGGCGGCGTCGATTCGCTCGAGATCGTCATCGGAGAACGCCAGCCCGTCGGGCAGTTCGAAGTCGTAGTAGAAGCCGTTGTCGATGGCCGGGCCGATGGCGAACTTGGCACCGGGAAACAGTGTCAGCACAGCCTGGGCGAGCACATGGGCCGTTGAATGACGCAGCACTTCCCGCCCTGCATCGCTGTCGGTAGTCACAATGCTCACCGTGGCCCCATCGGGCAGCGCCCGACCGAGATCCCACTCCTGTCCGTCCACCACGGCAACGAGCGCATCAGCTGCCAGTCGCCTGCCGATGGCCGCAGCGAGGTCGCTTCCCGAAGCCCCCTGTGGGAGTTCACGTGTGGACCCGTCGGGCAACGAGATCGTGATGGTCCCTGACGTGGTGGCGCTCATTGCCCCCAGCCTACCGGTGCCGACCCATCGTCTAGGAAGGCGGTTGGATTATGAGGCGCTGCTGAGCACGTCGGCTGACGAGCGTCGGGGCCCGGTGCCCGAGCCCGGCACCTTCGCCGTTTCGGGTGGCAGCGCCTCGGCGCTGTCGTCCCGATTGGCGTAGGTGTCCACGTAGCGCTGACCCGAGAGGCGCCCGATCTCGAACATCACCTCATCGGTGATCTGACGGAGCACCAGACGGTCATCGGCCCGGTCGGCGTATCGAGTGACGTCGATGGGAACGCCGAAGGAAACCCGCATCATCCGAAAGGGTCGAGGAAGCGAAGCATCGGGGGGCTGCACCTCGTCGGTGCCCTGGAGGCCCACGGGCACGATGGGGCACATCGTGCGCAAAGCGAGTCGGGCGACGCCGGTGTGGCCCTTGTGCAGTAGTCCGTCCCGGGATCGTGTGCCCTCGGGGTAGATCCCGAAGAGTTCACCGCCGTTGAGAAGTCCTGCAGCGGCATCAAGTGCCCGCTGAGCAGCTGAACCGCCGCCACGATCGATCGGGATCATGCCCATCGCCGGAAAGATGTACCGCGTCTTCCATGAGTCGAGATACTCCGCCTTGCCGACATAGGTGATGCGACGATTCAGCGCGGCGCCCACCACGAAGTGGTCAATGACCGAGAGGTGATTGGGCGCCACGATGGCACCGCCGGATGCCGGCACGTTCTCGAGGCCCTGTACGTCGAGGCGCCACCCGAAGCGGATGAGCGGATCGAGAACGGCCTTGGCCACGCCATAGAGCCGGCCCACCTTTGGAGTCACGTCAGCAGTGTGCCACTCAGCGGACCGGCTCGCCCGTGAGAAACACCCCGAGCAGCGCCGCGGCCGAGGCGACCCCTGCCCCTGCGGCGACTGCGGTATCGACCGCTGCCACCGCCGCTGGGGTGTCGAGATCGTCATCCAGTGCCGCCCGCACGGCGTCAACAGCTTCGGCACTGTCGGCAGCCGTCTCCACGGTCGCCGCCACCCACCGGTCAAGTCTGGCCTCGGCGGCGGGCATCGTGTCCTCAGTCCACTCCCACGAGGTTCGGTAGTGGTTGGCGAGGATGGCCAGTCGGATGGCCCGAGGATCCCAGGTCTCCCGGAGATCGGACACGAATACGAGATTGCCGAGGGACTTCGACATCTTCTCGCCGTCCATCATCACCATGGCCTGATGCATCCAGTGGCGCACGAACCGCTCCCCCGTCGCTGCCTCCGACTGGGCTGCCTCACATTCATGGTGAGGGAAGATCAGATCGGCACCGCCGCCGTGGAGATCAATGGTGGTGCCCAACTCCCGTAACGCCAGCGCCGAACACTCGATGTGCCATCCGGGACGGCCCGGCCCCCACAACGAGTCCCACGCCGGCTCGTCAGGTGCTGATGGTTGCCACAAGACGAAGTCAAGGGGATCTCGCTTGTTGGGGTCGTCGGGGTTACCCCCTCGTTCCGCAGCGAGAGCGAGCATGGTGTCCCGGTTGAGGTGGGAGATCTGTCCGAACCCCGCGAAGGACGAGACGTCGAAGTAGACCGCTCCCCCGGCAACATAAGCGTGGCCCCGATCCAGGACCATTCCGATGAAGCCCCTGATGTCGGCAATGGCCGAGGTGGCCCGTGGCTCACTGAAACACTCGATGATGTTGAGCGCCTCCATGTCGGCGTCGAAGCGGGCGGTCTCGGCCGCCGCGAGATCGAGATAATGGACGCCGAGCTCGCGGGCCTTGCGGAGAAGGTCATCGTCAACATCGGTGACGTTGCGCACACATCGTGTCTGGTGACCCAGGTCTCGCAATCGCCGCTGGAGGACGTCATAGGTGAGGTAGGTGGCGGCGTGTCCGACATGGGTGGCGTCGTAGGGAGTGATGCCACACGTGTACATGGTGACGACCTCGCCGACAGCAAAGGGCACCACCTCACGGCGGGCGGTGTCGTACAGCCTCATGGTGCCGGCCGTGGTTCCGGCCCCGCCCAACGAGCCTGCCCCCACGAACCCGTCAGTCCAGATCGAGGCCGGTGAACTGCACCGCCACGCGGGTCTTGTACCGGACGTTGAGTTGGAGCAACACGGCGGCGAATGCCTCGATGGGCGCCGCGTTGGAGAGCTGACCGGCATCAAGAGGTCGCAAGTCGGGAATGCGGTCGATGATGTCGATCGTCAGTGCCGTCGCCTCAGGGTGATCCGAACAGATCAACACGTCGCTGACAACGGGTTCTCCGACGTGGCCGAGTTCCTTGGCCGGCACGTGGTGAAGGGCGGCGGCGACCTTGGAGCGGGGAACTGCCGCCTGCACGCTGGCGGCGACTGAACCCCGGGGCGGAACGAGCGGTTGGAACTCATGACCAACTCGCGCCAGAGCATTGGCCATGGAGATGACGACCTTCCCTTCCAGCTGACGGGCGACCGATGATGCGGTGGCCGCTGCAGCGTCCCACGGCGTGGCAATCACCACGACGTCGGCGTCAGCGGCGCCCGTGTTGTCGGCCGCCTCGATCGACAGGTTGAGATCGCTCCAACGGGCACAGAGTTCGTCGGCGACCTCCATGGCCCGGTACTTCGATCGCGACCCGACACAGACGTCGAAGCCCACCGAGGCCAGACGCGCAGCGAGGCCCGAGCCGGCAGGTCCAGTTGCACCGAGAATTCCGATCCGCATGGGGTCGAACCCTACTCGCCAGTCCACCACGGGTCGGCGGAGGGGGTATCGAGATAGGCAGGATTGGCAACCGCCACCTTGTCCATCACTGATGGGCCCAGTGCTCGACCCACCTCGTCGAGCGATGCGTCCAACCGCCCACTCCGCAGTTCGGTGGCGAGGTGGGCATCGTCGATGAAACCGAGGTGGGCGAGTTGCTCCTGGTGCTGCCGGTGCGCCCGGTCGCCGTCAGCGAGTTGCCGCCGCACAATGGCGAGAGCATTGGCTGCCACCCGCCCGTGGAACCTCAACTGGCCAGCGGTGGCCGGGACGACGTCGTCGAGCAGGTACCGCTCCACCACGCCGAGCAACTCGTCAATCAACGGTGGATCGTGGGGGGCTTCCTCACCGCCCGTGGCCGCACCATGGCCGCCAGCGGTAACGGCACTCGGCGGCGACTCAGCCACCATGCCGAGAAGTTGGAGGAGATCGAGTTCGCTCTCCGCCACCCGCCGACCCAAGACGGCAAGTTCCACTGATTGCGCCATCCCACTGAGATGCGCCGCGACCTGGAGTTCGCAGATCACCGCCCAGCGCAGGGTGCCGTACACCAACCACCACTGCAGACGGTCCCGGTCAGGCCGATCGCCACCGGCGTCAACCCACAGATCGATCCACTCTTCGATCCCGCACAATCCCAAGGCGGCGGCGCCGCTGCCGAACCGCCATGCCTTGACACACGCCCACGCCAAGTCCTCAACCGGATCACCGAGATGGGCAAGTTCCCAATCCAGCACGGCGGTGAGGCCACCAGGAGAATTGACCATCAGATTCCCCATACGGAAGTCACCATGCACGACCCGGGGTGCAACCTCCGGTGGGCGGTTCGCCACCAGCCATCGGAGCGCAAGTTCGATCACCGGCTGGTGGCGCCCAAGACCGTGATGGAGCGCGTCGATCAGTGCCACGGGGTCATCAGCACGCAGCCAGGCCAGACGTGGATCATCAGCTGGGATGCGCCCGATGGCGACAAGCGCCGAGGCGGCCTGCTTAGGGAGAACGGAACGTGCTGATGACCACTCGTCGTGACGGAGAATCACGGGGGCGAGTGACTCGCCAGCGACGAAGTCCACGGCCATGGCCTCACCGCCGACGACACCGGGGTCATCGGTGGAGAGGAGGACTGTCGCAACGGGTACGCCGGCCGCCCCCGCAACCTCAACGAGGGCGGCTTCGTCGACCAGGCGCGCCCCGAGGCCACCGGAGCGCTTGCGTTGCACGACCACCTTTCGCTCACCGTTCTGAGTCGCCAGCGTGACAACGAAACTCTGGCGCGACGCGCCACCGCTCAACCGTTCAATTGCAGTGGTGACCACGGGCCCCAAGGTGGACGCCAGCCACGTCCCGACCTGCTCGCCCAGCGTGTCAAGCCGCCGGTCAGCGTCCACCACGGGAATCAGCAGTGGGCCCGGGTCGTCGGGTAGGGATTAACCGGGTTTCCGTAGCCACCGAGGTGGATCTCGAAGTGGAGGTGGGTCCCAGTCCCACGGGCATCCCCGGTATCGCCCACGTAGCCCACGACGGTGCCGGCTGGATACCAACCGTCGGGGAGATCTGCGTACGAATCGAGGTGGGTCCCGAAGTAGTAGTTCCCATCGTCGCCGTTGAGATCGAATCCGAGGCCGCCAAGACCACTGGTCGTCAACGCCACCCGGCCGGCAACCGGGAGCACCACGGGGGTCCCGCGGGGAGACATGAGGTCGACCCCTTCATGGCGTCGGCCACCGGCTCGGGGAGCCATCCACGAATCGACGAACGACACGGCTCCGCTCACGGGACAGAGCCAACCGTCGACCGGGCCCGGATCGGGACCGTTGGGTGTGGGGGGTGAAGTCGGTGTGGGGCCCTGGGTAGGACCGGCGGTGGATCGGGCCGCCTGCTCGGCCGCAGCCCGGGCGGCCGTCTCCTCAGCGGCGATCCGGTTGGCCTCGACGGTCTCCAACTGGGCCAACTCGGCGTCAACGACGGCGCGCCGTTCAGCCAGTTGCTCACGCAGTGCCGCCTGTTCCGCTCGAGCGGCCTCGAGGGCCACTTGGTTACGACTCAGACGGTCTCGCTCCGCCCGGTAGTCGTCCATGGCATCAAAGTTGTGACCGGCAACGGCGAGCATCAGGACCCTCGCCCGTTCCCGCGCCCCGACGTCGCCGGAGGGGATGACCGGGGGATCGTCGAGCTGCATGTAGCGGCGCACCGCGAGTTCCCTGACGTCCTCACGCAGCGTCACGAGTGCGACCTCTGCGTCGGCGGCCCCATCTTCAGCCGCTTGGATTTCCGCCTCAATCTCTCCGAGGGCGGACTCGACAGCGGAGAACTCGGCAACCGCTGTTGCGGCAGCCTCCCGTGCCTCGGCGAGGCCGGCGGTCTCCTGCGCACCCGCTGGGGTGGTCACCCACGCGACGCTGAAGAGAAACCCAGCGGTGAGGAGCGCTGCGAGGAGTCCCGAGGGCCTGGACACCTCACAACGGTACCGCGGAGGCGCCTAATGTTGCAGTTCAGTGACGAATCAGCCGGGCTCAGGGTCTGATTCGTCCTCGATCTCGCCCACGAGTTCCTCGAGAAGGTCCTCGAGCGTCACCAAACCGCCGAATTGGTCGTCGGGGCCCGCAACGGCGGCAATGTGCACCCCGGAGTGCCGCATCGCCCGCAGTAGATCGTCGAGCGCCTCGTCACGACTGACGACGGGCATCCGCCGGACGAGTCGCATGGGCAGCGGACGGGAGCCCGCCGCGCCCGAGAGCCCGAGAAGGTCCTTGGCATGGACAAAGCCGAGCAATCTTGGACCCATTGCGGCCCGACCCTCGAGCACGGGGAGGCGAGAGTGTCCGCAATCGGCGACGATCCGCTCAGCCTCAGCGACAGTCGTGTCAGGTGTGATCGCCACCACAGCATCGACCGCCACCATTGCCGAGGCCACCGTTCGCTCGCGGAATTCAAGGACCCCCGACAACAGCCGATGGGCGCCGCTCTCAATGAGACCCTCCCGCTTGGACTCGGCCAACATCAGTGACAGATCCGCAGCGTCGGGCACGTCGTCAAGCGCCTCACGCGGAGTGACTCCGAAAGCTCTCACGACAACGTTGGAAACGATGTTGAGGAACCACACCACCGGGGTGGCCACGGCGAGGTACCACCGGTTGGGCAACGCCAGAGCCAGCAGAGTGGATTCGGGATGGGTGATGGCGATGTTCTTGGGCACCATCTCACCGATCAGCATGTGGACGAACACAACGATCCCCAGACCGAGGACAAAGGCCACGATGGAGGCGACGACCTCGGGCACACCGGCCAGTCCGAAGACATCCTCAAGGAGGTGGACCACGAGCGGCTCGGCCACGTACCCGAGGGTCAGCGAGGCCAGCGTGATCCCCAACTGTGCTCCCGCCAGCTGGGTGTTGAGTTTGGCCATCGACGCCAGAGCCACCGCCGCACGGCGACTGCCATCCTCGGCCAGAGGCTCAAGTCGTCCGCGCCGTGCCCCGAGCAGGGCAAACTCAACAGCCACGAATGCAGCATTGGCCGCAAGGAGGAGGGCCGCTGCGACCAAGGCCCAGATCACGTCGGTTGCTCCGTGGGATCACCGGCGGGCGGACGCACGACCCGAAGTCGTGACACCCGTCGGCGGTCGATTGCTTCCACCACGATCTGCCAACCCTGCTCGTCCACCCGATCCCCCGGTTCAGGAATCCGACCGAGGCGATCGAGAACGAACCCTGCCAACGTCTCATAGGCACCTTCGGGTAGGACCAGCCCCGTGTCGGTGGCGACATCATCGAGATGGAGACCGCCATCGAGGGACCACTCTCCCGGCCGCACCGGACGGGTCAGCTCGAGACCGCGCACGTCATGCTCGTCGGTGATGTCGCCCACCACCTGCTCCAGCACATCCTCGAGGGTGACAATCCCCGCCGTTCCCCCGTGTTCATCGACGACCGCGACCAGATGGTGGCGAGTCGCCCTCATGTCTCCGAGCAGGTCATCGAGATCACGACTTTCGGGAACGGCCAGCAGGTCCCCCATCACCTCGGCCACCGTCACCCGGTCCCGGTCGTCTCGAGGTACTCGATAGGCGGCTTTGACGTGCACGACGCCGCGAAGGTCGTCGAGATCAGTCCCAAAGACCACGAAGCGGGAGTGGCCAGTGCGGCGGGAGCGGGCAACGAGGTCATTGACCGTCGCCTCCAACGCAAGACCCGAGACGCCAGTCCGTGGGACCAAGACATCGGCAGCCGTGCGGCGGGACAGACGAAGCGCTCGGTCCAATAAACCGGCCGAGTCCTCGCCGAGCGAGCCGACGAGTGCCGTTGATCGGAACAGCAACTCAAATTCCGGCACGGTACGAACCTGGGACAACTCCTCGGCGGGCTCGATTCCAAACAGCCTCACCGTTCGGTTCGCAGCCCCATCGAGGAAGCGGATGACAGGACCAAAGATCAGTCCGTACGAGCCGATGGCAAAGCCCAAGGTGCGAGAGACCGGTCCTGGCCGGGCGATGGCAAGCGACTTGGGGACCAGTTCTCCGATAATCATCTGCGCGACCGTGGCCAGCACGAGTGCCAGTGCCACGGCAAACCCCTCTCCTAGGGAACCGAGGAGCGGGGACAGCAGGTCGGCGAGCAGGGGGCCAGCAAGAAAACCGAGCACGAGGGACGTGGCCGTGATTCCGAGCTGCGCCCCCGACAGATGAAACGAGAGATGACGAACCAGTCCCTCGACCCGCTGGGCCCTGCGATCGCCCCGCTCAGCGTCCCGGGCGAGCGCGGTGCGGTCGACTGCCACGAGAGCAAACTCGGCAGCGACGAAAAAGCCGTTGGCGACGACGAGCGCCACGATGGCAGCCAGGCCAAGCGCAGTACTGATCACTTCAGCCTAGGCGCCGGCGATCTGCGCACTGGGCGGGGTTGTCGAAGCACCCTCTGGCGGAGGACACTTCGGGAGTGGGGGAAACAGTGACGACTGACCCGGATCTGGTGGATCCGGCGATGAAGGCCAGGCCAGCAGTTGCCCCCGACGTGTCCCTGGGGTGGATACGGCGCCTCGCTCCAATGATTGCCCGCCACCGGTTGTTACTCGGCGTCTCACTCATCGCCGCCCTCATTGCTCTCGGGACGCAGGTGGCGGTTCCTGCCGTCATCGCCGCCGCCATCGATACGGCGTTGGTCGACCAGACGGCTCCCATCTGGGGTTTCGTCGTCATCCTCGTGGCCCTCGGCATCGGACGAGCGATCTTCGCCGCCACCTACCGCTACGGGCTGTACAAGTTGGCGTTCGACGTTGAGACAGACCTTCGCTCAAACCTCTACCGGCACCTCACCCGACTGTCATTCAGCTTCTATGACCGCATCCAGTCCGGACAGGTGATCTCCCGGGCGAATGCCGACATCCGAAGTGTGCAGATGTTTCTTGCCTTCGCTCCCCTCATTGCCTTGTCCGTTCTGTCGTTCTTCCTCGCTCTTGGCGTGATGCTCACGATCGATCTGAAGCTGACGCTCCTAGCTGTGGCACCGCTGCCCGGCGTGTACCTGCTCGGTCGGGTGCTGCGAGACCGGGTATTCCCCCTTACCTGGATCAGCCAGGCCCGACTTGCGGATCTCGCCACGGTGGTGGACGAGAACATCAACGGGGTTCGAGTGGTGAAGTCGTTCGCCGCCGAGAAACGACAACTCGATGCTCTCGCCCGAACCGCTCAGCGGGTGCGGTGGGCGAACACCACAACAGCGGATACCCGCGCCCGCTACGCACCGCTCATGGAGAACCTCCCCCGACTCGGACAGGTGGCCGTCCTCGGCTTCGGCGGCTGGCAGGTGATCAATGGCTCGTTGATGATCGGTGATCTCGTGGCGTTCAACATCTACATCGCCATGATTCAGGTTCCCTTCCGACTCCTCGGATTCGTCCTGCTCCTCGCCCAGCGGGCGCGCGCCTCAGCGGAGCGGATCTACGAAGTTCTCGACACCCCACCCGCCATCGTGGACGCACCCGATGCGGTCCCCCTCATCGATCCCCGGGGCGCCGTCGAGTTCGATGATGTGAGATTCGCCTACACCCACCCGGATGGCGAGAAGGGGCCGGCCGTCCTCGACGGCCTCACCCTGTCGCTTGCTCCCGGTGAACGGATCGCCCTCGTCGGTGCCACCGGCTCGGGCAAGTCGACGGTGGCACGCCTGTTGCCCCGTTTCTACGACGTCGACCACGGCAGCATCCGTATCGACGGCTCCGATGTGAGGAAGGTGACTCTCGACTCGCTTCGGAGTGCCGTTGGGGTCGTTCTCGACGAGCCGTTCCTGTTCTCATGCAGTGTGGCCGAGAACATTGCCTTCGGCCGGCCGGAGGCGTCCCGGGAGGAGATCGCTGCGGCTGCGAGTGCCGCGCAGGCCGACGGTTTCATCACGGCGTTGCCGGCCGGGTACGACACGATCGTGGGTGAACGAGGTCTCACCCTCTCAGGCGGACAACGGCAGCGGATCGCCATTGCCCGGATGCTGCTGGCCAATCCTCCGGTCCTCGTGCTCGACGACGCCACCAGCGCCATCGACGTCGCCGTCGAAGCTGCCATCCACGACTCTCTTGAGACCCTGCTTGAGGGCCGAACGACACTGATCATCGCCCACCGCATGTCGACGATCGCCCTCGCTGATCGGGTGGCCCTCATTGAGGGCGGACGGATCGTGGCCACCGGCACCCACGCCGAGCTGATGGCCACCGAGGACCGGTACCGGGCCCTGCTCGCCCACATTGACGAGGCGCCACGGGAGCTCGCCGACACACCCGGCGTCGCCGCCGTGGTACCTCCCCCACCTCCGGGTGGCCTGCCCGGTGGCATGGGAGGGGTGATGCTGTGAGTTGGGGTCCCCCTGCCGGCAACCCCTTCGGCGGCGGAGCCGGTGCGCCCCAGGGTGGTCTGCCCTTTGCCGGTGTTCCGCCCGAGCTCGCCGAACGAGCGCGCAAGGTGCTTGCGGCGGAACCTCAACATCCCGATCCGGACGAATCCTTCTCCCACATCAACACCGAGACACGACCCTTCACTCTGCGCTCCTTCCTGCAGCCGGTCCTTGGTCCGGCGGTGATCGCGCTGTTGTTGGTGGTCGCCGAGACCGTCAC
>JALRFT010000250.1 GCA_023261915.1 Acidimicrobiales bacterium
TTGCCGCTGGGGTTGCGGGGGAGTGCCTCGACGATCTCGAGCTGTTCGGGAATCTTGTGGACGGAGAGTTGTCCGTGGCGACAGTGGGCGACGAGTTCGTCGAAGGCAATGGTGGCACCGGGTGTACACACGACCACGGCACACGCCCGTTCGCCGCTGGCTTCGTCGGGAAGTCCCACGACGGCCACATCGGCAATGGCGGGGTGGGCGAAGAGAAGATCCTCGATCTCTTTGGCCGAGATGTTCTCGCCTTTACGAATGATGATGTCCTTGAGCCGACCGGTGATGCGGACATAGCCCCGGTCGTCGACCACACCGAGATCGCCGGTGCGGAACCAGCCGTCCTCGGTGAACGCCTCGGCGTCGAGACTGGCGTCGAGGTAGCCGAGGCACACCTGCGGCCCGCGCACCTGGAGTTCACCTTCTTCATTGGCTCCAACGGTCACGTCGTCCATGACGACCCGCAATGACACCCCGGGACACGGGCGCCCGTCGGTGGTCGCCTTGGCTTCATCGTCGTCCTCGACGCTCACCATGGTGTTGATAGGGCTCTCGGTGAGACCCCAACCGCCGATGAGCGGAGCGCCGAATGCCTCCATCATCTCAGCGTGCAGCGTCACCGGCTTGGGGGCGCCGCCACCGTTGAAGATGCGCACGTCGGGCAGGAGTTGCTCACCGGCCGGCAGGCGCCGCTGGCTGGCGAGGTAGGCGAGCCAGAACACCGTGCCTGCCCCGGCACAGGTGCAGCCGTGCTGACCCAACCACACCGGGGTGCCTACCGGGTCGAACACCTCGACCATGAGCAACTCGACACCGGTCTCCATGGCGTTGAACAGCCACACCAGACCGCCGACGTGGGTGACGGGGAACACGACGGCGGCCTTGTCGTCACTGGTGACCTGCATCGACCACTGCATCCCCGCATTGGCGGCGGCCAGGGACGCGTCGGTGTGCTTGGCGCCCTTGGGGTCGGCCGTGGTGCCCGATGAGTAGAACAGCCACCGCATGGCACCGCGATCGGGATGGAACGGGGGCAGGGTGGCCGGGTCGCCCTCGGGCAGGTCGGGGTCGGCCACCAGCACCGTGGTGTCGGTCCCTTCGGTCACCTCGGCGGCCATGGCGGCAAAGTCGAAGTTGCGGAACTCGCCGGGCACGACGAGGAGGTCGGCGCCACTCTGGCGGGTGATGAAGGAAACCTCGCGGTGTCGGTAGATGGGCAGGATCGGATTCTGGATGGCGCCGAGTCGGGCGAGCGCCCCGGTCAGCACCAACGCTTCGAAACGCGAGGGCAGTACCCACGACACCCTTGTGTTCTCGGCCACGCCGTAGGCGCCCGCAAGACCGGCCGCCACCCGCTCGCACCAGTCCCGGTAACCGGCGAAGGTCATGGTCCGGTCGGCCTCGTCGATGGCCATGGTGGCATCGGGCGTGGCCTCGGCGCGGGCCTCAATGAGTTCCCACAGCGTGCGGTCGGTGGTGTCGATCGATGTCATGAGACCCTCCGGGAGTCAGTCGATGGGGCCGCCGGTCGTTGCCATGCGGCGGCGAGTTCGTCAGCGGCCGGCTGCAAGGCCAATTTGTCGACCTTGCCGAGGGCGGTGAGCGGCAGTTCGTCGACGGTCACCACGATGTCGGGGGCTTTGTAGGTGGCGACGTGGTGGGAAACATGGTGGCGCACGTCGTCGGTGCTCGGGCTGGCCGAGGTTGCGGTCGGCACGATGAAGGCGATGCCGATCTCGCCGAGTCGGGAACCCGGGGCGGTGGCGCCAACCACGGCGACCGAAGCGACGCCGTCGAGGGAGGCGAGGACATTCTCTACCTCGGCGGGGTAGATGTTGTAGCCGCCGCGGATGTACATCTCAGTGGTGCGGCCCACGAGTCGCAGGTTGCCGTCGGTGCCGACCCAGCCGAGATCTCCGGTGTCGAGCCAACCGTCGGCGTCAATGGGACTCGCCGGGATTGAACCTGGGTCGTTGGCCACTGAGGGAACGTAGCCCCGCATGGTGGCCCGACTGCGAACGCAGACCCGGCCGACCTGGTCGTCACCGGTGGTGAGCGGCGACCCCACCTCGTCGGCGATGCGGATCTCGACCGGCCCGGTCGGCCTGCCCACCGTCGTACAGACCACCTCTACCGGGTCACCCGGGGTGGTGCCGGTGGCCACGCACGACTCGGTGCTGGCGTAGCGGGCGACCACCGGTGCGCCAAGGGTGGCTTCGATGCGGAGGACGAGATCCGGGGGGATTCGGGACCCGCCGATACCGGCGATGCGAAGGTGGCCGAGGTGTCCGGCACCGATACCGATGGCGTCAAGGTGGTCGCACAACAGCGCGTATTGCGTGGGCACCCCCTGGCAGACGGTCACTGATTCGCTGACCAAAAGAGCAGCCGCGGCGGCAGGGGTCCACGGCGTGGGGGTGACCACCGTGGTGATCAGGTGGGACCACTCATCCCACAGTCGGGTCATGGTGCCCACGTGGGCGAACGGCAGAGGGGAAAGTCGGCGGTCACCCATGGCGCTCAACGGTCCGGCCGCCGCCGCCATCGTGGCCTGACACGTGTGGTCGAACACGGCCCCTTTGGGCACGCCGGTCGTGCCCCCCGTCCACACGATGCACACCGGGTCGGTGGCTGAGATCGTGACGCGTCGCCGGGCCGGGTCACCCACGGCGGCGAGGGCGTCGACATCACCGAGAGGGACGTCAATCACCCGGGCTGGTTCGGTGGCGGCGAGAATGTGGGCGCGTTCGTTGGCTCCGAGGCGCGGGTTGATGCCGGTGGCGATGGCGCCCGCCCGCAGGGCGGCGTGGTGGGCAACGGCGTAGTCGATGCCGCTGGGCAGGCCAATGGCGACAACGTCTCCGGGTCGGACCCCGTCGGCCATGAACTCGCCGGCGAGGGCGTCAGCGGCCGCCGCGAGATCCCCGAAACTCACCCGCCGGGTGTGCGCGACACCGACGGCGTCCACACCGGTGCATTCCACCATGGCCTCCGCATCGGCGTGGTGTTCCACGACGAGATCGAAGAGGTCGAGCAGCGTCGCACCATGGGCACCGGGGGGAACGAGTGGTTCGCCGGGGAGGGCGTCGGAAGGCATGAGGGGTGTGGCCGGTCCTTCAGAACGTCAGGACACCGCGGGCCACCGCACCCGACTCGAGTTCCGCCACGGCGGTCTCCCAGTCGTCAATGGGGTGGGTCGAACTCACCAGTCCGTCGAGGTCGATGAGTCCTTGGCGGTAGAGGTCCACGATCTGGGGGATGTCACGGTGGGGTGAGATGGTGCCGTACCGGCAGCCCATCACCGCCCGGTCCACCTGGGTGAGTCGACCGTAGAGACCCCGGAACTCAGCGTCCTGGGCGGCCACTCCGATGATCACGACACTGCCACCCCAGTCGAGGCTCTCGAGCGCGTTCCACGTGACCTGAGGGTGGGCCACGCAGTCGAACGCCCAGTCCATACCGCCGGCGTTGAACGCACCCCGGACCGCTCGACTGCTCGCCGGCCGGATGGCCCCGATGGCTTCCACGATGTCGTCGCGGGTGCCGTCGAGGAAGTGGGTGGCGCCGAAACGCATGGCCAGTTCCTCTTTGGCGGGGGCGGTGTCGACGGCCACGATGGGGTCGGCGCCACGCACCCGGAGGGCCTGGAGCACGTTGAGGCCGACACCGCCGACACCGAACACCACGGCGGCCTGGCCGCGGGTGACGTTGGCCCGGTTGAACACGGCCCCCATACCCGTCACCACGCCACACCCGATGAGGGCGGCGGAGGTGAGGGGCACGTCATCGGGGATGGCCACGCACTGCACATCCCGTACCACGGTGCGTTCGGCGAAGGCGCTCGTGGCGGCGAAGTTGAAGATCTCTTCACCGTCGAGGGTGAACGGCTTGGTCCAGTTGGCGAGCGTGGAGCGGCACAGGGTCGGCAAGCCGTCGGCACAGAACTCACACACCCCACACGACGCCAGCGTGGTGATGACCACGTGGTCGCCGGGCTTGACGTTGGTGACGGCCTCGCCGACCTCTTCGACGACCCCGGCGGCCTCATGGCCGCAGACGGCGGGGTGGGGGACGGGGTAGAGACCATGCATGTACGACAGGTCGCTGTGGCAGAGCCCGGCAGCGCCGATCGCCACCACGACCTGACGTGGTCCCGGCTTGGCCAGCTCAAGACCGTCGACCAGTCGTGTGCTCTCACCGTCGTAGACGATTCCCCGCATGATTCCCCCTGTGTCCGTGCCCGAAGTGGGCTCCGTGATGGTAGGTCAGTTGCCCGCTGACGCGTCCGGGTGCGTCTGATCGGCACCCTCCGCATGACGGCGGCGTAGTTCGTACTTGAGCACCTTGCCCGAGGCGTTGGTGGGGAGGGCGTCGGTGACGTGGAAAGCCCGCGGCACCTTGTAGTTCGCCATCCGTTCCTTCGCCCAGCCGGCCAGTTCCTCGCTGATGGCCGCCGGCTCAGCGTCAACGCCTGCCCGTGGCACCACCCAAGCCTGCCCGACCTCGCCCATGCGCTCGTCGGCCACCCCGACGACGGCGACCTGGGCGACCCACGGGTGTTCACTGAGCATGTTCTCGATTTCCGCGGGGTAGGCGTTGAACCCACCCACAATGAACATGTCCTTGAGCCGGTCGGTGATGCGGACGTAGCCCGCGTCATCCATGACGGCGATGTCGCCGGTGTGCAACCAGCCGTCAGCGTCAATGGTCTCGGCGGTGGCATCGGGATCATCGAGGTAACCGAGCATCACGTTGTACCCACGACACACCAGTTCCCCGGCTTCACCGCGGGGGACCTCGTTGCCCTGCTCGTCGATGATGCGAACGTCCACGTCGGGGATGGCTCGGCCGGACGTGGTGGCAATGGTGCGGGGGTCGTCACCGGCGCGACACATCGTGACGACGCCCGTCGCCTCGGTCAGGCCGTATCCCGTGACCACCGTGTCGAATCCGAGGTCGCTGTGCATGCGGCGGACCATCTCCTCAGGCACTGCTGCGGCCCCGGTGACGGCGAGTCGCAAGGACGACAGGTCGAGTTCGTCTCGGCGGGGACTTTCGAGGATGGTCAGGTACAGCGTGGGCGGGCCGGGGAGCATGCTGATGCGCTCGGCTCCGATTCGTTCGAGTACCCGGTTGGCGTCGAACACCGGTTCACACACGATCGTTGCGCCCCGGAGCAGACAGGCGACGATGCCGGCCTTGTACCCGAAGGTGTGAAAGAACGGATTGACGACCAGGTACCGGTCGCCGTGGGTGAGACCCACCACGCCGCTCCAGTCGGCGAACGCCCGCAACGTCTGGAGGTGGGTGGTCATGACCCCCTTGGGTCGGCCGGTGGTTCCTGACGTGAAGATCACGTCCCCGAGATCCTCCGCAGTGACGGCGTCACGTGCGGCGGCGAGGGTGGCCTCGTCGACACCGTCACCGCCGGCGAGGAACGCTTCCCACCCGAGGGCCCCCGAGGGAACCGGCGGGGCGGGCCGGTCGCCGTCGGGGAGAGCCACGGCCACGACGTGGGCGAGGTGGGGGAGGGAGGCGACCGCGTCGATGAGTTCGGAGGCGTAGCCCCGCCCGAGGAACCCCTCGGTGCACACTGCCACCCGGGCCCGGCTGCGAGCGAGGATGTCGGTGGCCTCGGCGGGACGGAACCGGGTGTTGAGCGGCACCACCACCGCTCCGATCGATAGTGCACCGAGGGCGGCCACGGCCCATTCGGCCACGTTCGGGGCCCACAGCGCCACCGTGTCACCTCGCGAGATCCCGAGCGCCAGAAACGCTCGTGACGACCGGTCTACGGCATCGCTGAGACCGTTGAAGTCGAGGCGCTGGCGGTCGTCGACGAGGGCCTCGGTGGCGCCGAAGTCCCGGGCGGCGCGCCGGACTGCCTCACCGATGGTGGCGGGAACATCCTCAGGGGACATGCCCCCCGTCTCCCCGCTCGCGGTCATCGCCTCGGGATCAGGACAGGTGGTCGATGTGGAGCATGCGGATGGCGTTGCCCCGCAGCACCTTGTACACGACGTCGTCGGGGAGGTCGGCAGTCTGCTCGGCGGCCAACTTGGCGGTGTGCGGCCATGTGGAGTCCGAATGCGGGTAGTCGCTCTCGTAGGTCACGTTGTCGACCCCGATCTCCTCGATGCTCCGCAGCCCGTGGGGATCGTCGAAGAAGCAGCCGAACACGTGACGACGGAACAGCTCCGAGGGGGGCTCGGTGACCTTGTCGGCGATGCCGCCCCAGCCCCTGTTCTCCTCCCACACGGTGTTGGCCCGCTCGAGGATGTAGGGGATCCA
>JALRFT010000286.1 GCA_023261915.1 Acidimicrobiales bacterium
AAGACCCCCTCCAAGGCGCCGCCGACCGAGGCGCCGAGGTCATCCAGGTAAACCTTTCGGCCCCCCGGAACTGGGCCCCACCGGTCACGCATGGTGATGAGGAGACTCTGGCAAATGGCGCCCTGCCGATTTTCGTTCACGCCCCCTACGTGGTGAACCCGGCCAGCAGCGACCCTGCCGTCCGGCGCCGGTCACGGGCCTGTTTGGAGGCGGAGAGTGACGCTGCGGCCCGCATCGGTGCGGTAGGGCTCGTGGTCCACGGTGGTCACGTCGGGCCCGGTGCGTCACTCGATGAAGGCATCGAGCGTTGGGCGCACTCGCTCGCTGGTGCCGACCTCAGGTGCCGAATCCTCATCGAGAACACGGCCGGGGGCACCAGCGCCGTCGCTCGGACACCGGTGGGGACCGGGCAGTTGATTGAAGCGCTCCGTCAACACGGGCACGACGTCGGGGTGGTCCTCGACACCTGCCACGCCCACGCCGCAGGAATCGACCTGCACCGCGTGGTGGACGATCTGCGGAGCATCTGCGGCGGAATTGATCTGGTGCACGCCAACGACTCGAGGGATCCAGCCGGATCGGGTCGCGACCGGCACCAACACCTCGGAGCAGGCATGGTGCCCCCGGAAGATCTCATCGGAATCGTCGACGCCGCTGGCGCACCGGTCGTCGTTGAGACACCGGGGGGAGCCCAAGAGCAATCGGCCGACATCCGATGGCTGCGTCGACACCTCAAACAGATTCGGCCTTCGGGCCTCAGCGGGTGAGCACCTCGGCAACATCCACCACGCGCCGCTCAGCCATTGACCGGTGGGCGGCGACACCGACCGCCACGGACCGCAGGCCGTCGTCGAGGGTGACACCCGGAGCACTGCCCGTGCGGATCGCCTCGAGAAAGTCGCGATGCTCGAGGTAGCTGGCGCCATGGTGGCCGCCCTCGTAGGCCACGCTCTCGTCGGTGACGATCTCGACCTGCACTCCCGGCCAACCACCGTCACGCCGACCGAGCCGGAACTCCCCTGATGGCAGGAACGCCTCCACCTTGCCGACGTCGCCCACCACCGACACCTCTTCCTGATTCTTGGATCCCTCAGCGAACATGCACAGGTCGAGCGACGCCCGGGCACCGCCGGCGTACTCCACGATGACGAAGGCATGGTCGTCGATGTCGGGCACCTCACCGTCATAGGTCTCGTCAAGGTGGTTCACCGCCTGGCCCCCCGAGGCCATCACGGACACCGGTTCGTCCCCGGTGAGCAGATTCATGAGGTCGAAAAAGTGGCAGCACTTCTCAACCAACGTCCCTCCGGTGTTGCGGTTGAAGCGGTTCCAGTCACCGATTTTGGGCAGGAACGGAAAGCGGTGCTCCCGGATGGCGACCATGTGGACCCGACCGACCTGGCCGGCGGCCACCGTGGCGGCGAGACGGGCGACGGGTGGCATGTAGCGGTACTCAAGGCCCATCCAAACCACTCCGTCGTGGTTGCGGGCGGCGTCGACGACCGCCTGACAGTCCGCCACGGTGGTGCACAGCGGCTTCTCCACGAGGGCGTGCATCCCGGGCCGCTCAAGGACGTCGAGCACGACGTCGTGGTGGGTGTGGTTGGGACTGACGACCACCACCGCATCAACGAGGCCCGAGTCAAGCATCCGGCGATGGTCGGTGAACGTGGCGATGCGAGGGCCCTCTTCCCCTGCGGCGGCCACGATCCATTCGAGTTGGGCGTCGACGGGATCCGCCGCGGCCGTGACCACGGCACCTGGAAGGTGCTGGAGATTCCACAGGTGCTCGGTCCCCATCATGCCGGCCCCGATGATTCCGTACCGCACCTCGTCGTCAGCCATGACCGTCCCGTCCCCGCCGCCCCGCCGTCGTTCGTGAGGCCGGGCGTAGTGTAGGGATCGTCATGTCCGACCTGCTCGTTGACCCCAACCCCCGGACGCTCGGCGACGGCCTGACGGTCGGTCCGCTCGGGTTCGGGCTGTGGCGGTTCACCCAGACCGACACCGCCATCGCCCACCAGGTGCTCGAAACCGCCGTCGATCTGGGCATGAACCTGATCGATGGGGCCGACGTCTACGGCCTCGACTGGGGCGGAACGGGGTTCGGAAGCGTGGAGGAACGTCTCGGCGCAGTCCTCGCCAGCTCACCCGGTCTACGAGAGCGGATCGTGCTCGCCACCAAGGGCGGCATCGTGCCCGGCGTCCCCTATGACTCGAGCGCCACCGCCCTGCGGGCAGCATGTGAAGCGTCGCTGCGTCGTCTCGGGGTCGACTGCATCGATCTCTACCAGGTGCACCGCCCTGACCTCTTCACTCATCCCTCCGAGGTCGCCGCCACCCTCACTGACCTTCATCGGCAAGGCAAGATCAGGGCGGTCGGCACCTCGAACCACACCCCGGCCCAACACGAGGCGCTGGCCAGCGCACTTGCTGAAACTGGTCTCCGGGTTGCGACCACCCAGGTCGAGTGGTCGGCCCAACAGCTCGGCCCGATGCGGGACGGAACGTTCGACCTCGCCATGCGCACCGGAACGACGACCCTCACGTGGAGTCCTCTGGCCGGTGGTCGACTGGCCGACGGGGCCGAGCCGTCAACAAACCAGCCACTCCTCGACGTCCTCGACGACCTCGCCGGCCGCTACGACACCTCCCGGTCGGCGGTCGCTCTCGCCTTCGCCCTCGCCCCCCCGTGCCGGCCCGTGGTCCTCGTGGGAACCCAGACGCCTGCTCGCCTGCACGAGGCCGTGGAGTCCCTCCGAGTGCCGCTCACCCGCACGGACGCCTACCGCATCATCGAGGCCAGCGAAGGGGTTCCCCTGCCATGACGGACCCCACTCCGGTCGAGATTGCCTGGTTCTCGGCCCTCTGTGACGACGACTACCGCCTGTTAGGGGTGCCCGACGCCGACCTGCGATCGTCGTGGGATCACTGTCGGGCCATCGCCACCACGGCCGAGGCGGCCGGGTTCGACAACCTGTTGCTGCCCTCGGGTTACACGCTCGGTATCGACTCCACCACGTTCGCCGCCGGCATGGCGGCGTTCCTCCAACGGATGCACCTGCTGCTCGCCGTCCGGGTGGGGGAACTCGTCGTCCCCCAATTGGCCCGGCAGATCGCCTCGCTCGACGAGATGCTCGGTGGCCGTCTGACCGTCAACATCATCTCGTCGGACATTCCCGGCGAAACGCTCGAGTCAGCCCCTCGTTACCAGCGCACCCTCGAAGTGATGCAGACCCTGCGAACGCTGCTCGCAGGGGAGCGCCTCGAGTTCCATGGCGACTTCGTAGATCTCGATCTCGACCCGCCCCGCATCGCCACCGACCGGCGACGTTGCCCGCCGCTGTACTTCGGTGGCCTGTCCGAGGCCGCGCGCGAAACAGCTGCTGCGGGTGCCGACGTCTATCTGATGTGGCCCGACACCATGGACGCGGTGGCCGCCACCATCAACGATCTGCGGACTCGCGCCAACCGCCACAACCGCACCCTGCGGTTCGGCTACCGGGTGCACGTGGTGGTCCGACCCACTGAAGCCGAAGCCCGCGCTGCGGCGGCGAACCTCGTCAGTTGTCTGGATCCGGTCGAGGGCGAGGCCATCCGTCGGCGCTCGCTCGATTCAGGCTCGGCCGGCGTGGCCCGTCAGGGTGAGTTGCGGGACCTCGCCGATGACGACGGCTACGTCGAAGAGAACCTGTGGACCGGGGTGGGCCGGGCCCGGTCCGGCTGCGGGGCGGCCATCGTGGGGGACCCCGACCAGGTGGTGGCCAAACTCCTCGCCTACCGCGACCTCGGCATCGACGCATTCATCCTGTCGGGCTACCCCCACCGTGACGAGTGCGAACTCGTCGGGCAGCACGTGCTCCCCCGCATCGCCCATGGGCCGCTCTATCCCGCGCCCTGAACAAGCAGTTCTCAGGCAGTCACCCCGTAACGAACGAGAATTCGTTGGCGTTTGCGAGGGCAGAGGTTCGCCCGGGTGACGTCACCGCCGTAGTGCTCGACCACCCGGTGGTCCATGATCCGTCGCCACACCGGTGGGATCACCGCCGCCGTAATCATCCCGGCGTAGCCCGACGGCAGTTCCGGAGCCTCATCAAAATGACGCAGCACCTGGTAGGGCCGAAGCGGATTGGCGTGGTGATCGGAGTGGCGCTGCAGGTTGTAGAGCACCACATTGGAAGCGATGTTGTCAGCATTCCACGAATGATGCGGCTCGCAACGCTCGTACCGGCCTGAAGGAAGCTTCTGACGTAACAGGCCGTAGTGCTCCACGTAGTTGACCACCTCGAGCATGCTGAACCCAAAGACGGTCTGGATGACGAGAAACGCAACGATCGATGGTCCAAACGCAACCAGCACTGCCCCAAAGAGCAGCACTGTCATCACCCACGCATTGAGAATGTCGTTGTGCGGCGACCACCAGCGACGGCCTTTACGGGCGAGCGCCGCCACCTCGATCTCCCATGCCGAACGCAGGCTGCCGAGCACGGTGCGAGGCAGAAACGCCCAGAAAGACTCGCCGAGGCGGGCGCTGGCCGGATCCTCGGGCGTTGAGACCCGCACATGGTGGCCGCGGTTGTGCTCGACATAGAAGTGACCGTAAGCACTCTGAGCCAGCGCCACCTTCGACAGGCGACGTTCCAGCCGCGGGCGCTTGTGTCCAAGTTCGTGCGCGGTATTGATGCCAATTCCAGCAACGAGACCGACGGTGAGGCTGAGACCGACATAGGAGAACCACGAGAGGTCATGGCTGGCCACATACCAACAGGCCCATACGAAGGAGGCGAGCTGCAATGGAATGTAGGCGTACACGGCCAATCGATAGAAGCGTTCCTTCTCGAGTCGCGCCTCGGCTTCGCCTGGTGGATTGGTGGGATCGGTACCCCGGACGAGATCAAGAATGGGCATGAAAACGAACAGCCACAGTGGCCCCAGCCACCACCACATTGGCCACCCCGTGGCCGCCACGAGTCCCCATGCGGCGAACGGCAGGACGGGGACAACGAGGCCGATCAACCAGGCGAAACGATACGGACCGGGCCAACGAGAGGGATCGATGCCGTGGAGCCTCGACTGTTGCACCCGCCGAGAGGTCATGAGGCTTTGCTCTTCCCTGAAACGAAAGACGCTGCACCCGGCACCGTCGACCATGACCGGTCTAGGGGCGAGAGGGTTACCGGAAACACGGGGGGAGATTAACGCTTGCCGCCACCGTGAAAGAGCGCCGGTAGTGGTGATCTCTCCCCCACCGGCCACAATCACCGGATCGAACCGTTCGCTCCCCAACCCCACGCCTCCCCTCAACAAGGCCGACTGGCCGACCGGCCGCTCACCGAACCTGCCCCCGACCGTCTGGCCCTCCACCACCCCCATCGAGAGGTCATCCTCGAGTTGCACCAACGTGCCCTCGAGGCCGGCGAACCGGTCTATGTCGACCCCGCTTCGGGGTACCTCGTGATGACCGCGGCACGCCTGGTGGCCAACGGCACCTGTTGCCACTCGGGTTGCCGGCACTGCCCGTGGGAGCGCTGAACGGCGTCACGGGGTATTTCCACCCCCCGTCACAGGACCTGCGTAGGGTGCTGCCATGACTGCCACCTCCGCACCGTCGATGTTCACCTTCCCGAAGGTGGGGGGCGAAGGCCTTGATCTCGTCAACCGTTCGCTCGCCGTCGTCGACCTTGAGACCACCGGGTTCGAACCAGGTCCCGATCGGATCGTCGAAGTGGCCGTGGTCCGGGTTGACCGGTTCGGTGCGATCGAGGATCGCTGGGTCACGCTCGTTGACCCCGGTCGCGACGTCGGCCCGACCAACATCCACGGCATCACCCCGGCGATGGTCGAAGGAGCGCCCACATTCTCCGAGGTTGCGCCCGAGGTACTCACTCGGTTCGCCGATGCCGTGATCGTCGCTCACAACGCGCCCTTTGAGGACGGCTTCCTTGCCACTGAGTTCGCCGGCGCCGGCTTCGGACCGCTCGCCCTCCCCGCCCTGTGCACCATCCAACTGGCCAAGTGGGCGGGCCTCAACGTCCCCAACTTCCGACTGGCGACGTGCTGTGAGGCCTTCGGGCTGACCAACACCGGCGCCCACAGCGCCCTCGGGGACGCTCTGGTCACTGCCGAGCTGGCCGTTCGACTCCTCGATCGGGGCGTCGATCTCCGATGGCCCCACGAACCGCCACCGGCCCCACCGCGCCAGTCCCCGGTGCCGGGCCGGGTCCGGCCCACCGCCTAGGACCACAGCACCGCTCAGCGATCAGCTCGGGGCGAAGGAACGCAACACCTGATCCCACGGCAGATCGCCGAGAGGCCCGGCATAGTGGTCGACGAGACCCATGCCGAGCGTGACGGCTGCCAGATAACGCAGCAGAGGTGTGACCGCCTGTCGCAGATCAGGATCAAGCCCGGCGGCCTCGGGATAGGTGACCAGAGCCTCATCGAAAGCGTTCCGCAAGGCGTCGGCGACCGCCGGGTGGTGACGAGCGCTCAGGTGCGCCTCAAGTCGGAGATGTCGCCATGCCATGCGGTCCGGGGCGAGATAGGCCGCCATGGTGGCCGCCACCCGCGACAGAGGATCGTCCTCCGGCCGGTCAGCGAGCGCCAACCGCTCGGCCGAGGCAAGACCGTCAATGAGCAAGACTCGCACCGTGTCCGCAAGGAGTTCCTCTTTGGACCCGTGGCCGCCGTAGATCACGCCCTGGGACAACTGGGCCCGACGAGCGATGCGGGAGATGGTTGTTCTCTCGAGGCCGACCCGCGCAATGACGTCCATGGTCGCCGTGAGCAGACGATCGCGCACCTCGTCACCGGTGGTCACCGTCGGCTCAGGCGCCACCACCGGCGGAGGTGGTCCGGCGGCGGGAGCCCCTGCGCGGGCCGCTGCCGTTGCCCACCGGAACGACTCCGACCAGTCCCCGCCACTGACTCCGGCGAGGCTGAACAACGTCACGCCCCAAGTAGCAGCGAGCGTGAACAGGCCAGTCGCCCGGTCGAGAGGGTCCACACCCTCACCCGTCAGATGTCGGCGCGACATCCATCGGCCCAAGTCCTCGCCCACCACCTCATCGAGCTCGTCGATCCGCCTCGCCGCCGCCACGATTTCGACGGCGGCAAGCGTGTCGGCGCTCGGGTTCGCCAGAGCCACCATGGACCGTTCGAGCACCAAGGTTTGGTCCCCGGCCAGCACTGCCCCCACCACCCTGTCGAGCAGTGCCAGGTAGTGAACCCCAAGATCCTCCACCCAGGCGTCCACTGCCATCTCGGGCACGCTCTCGTAGCGGCTGTAGACCGCTCCGGTGGTCAGACCGGCCCGGCGGGCAACGCCAGTGGGGCCCAGAGCGTCGATGCCGCCATGGGCGATCTCGTCGATGACGGCGCGGCGGATGACGGCATCGTTGGTCACACTGCGCAGTGATCGCCGACGGCTGACTTGAGCCATGGACCAACGGTAGGCGGAAACTGCCCGGTCGGTCACCGGGCGGGCACGTGGCTAGCGTGCACCCCGTGCGTCTTTCCCTTGATCCGCCCCTCGACCCGTCTGCGTACGCCTTCCACCATCAGATCCGGGTCCGATTCGCCGAGACCGACGCCATGGGCGTCGTGCACCACGCCAACTATCCGCTCTACCTCGAAGAGACCCGGGTGGCCTGGATGCGGCACCTTGGCCACAGTTACGCCGATGGTCGCGACGACGGGGTGGACCTCGCCGTGATCGAGCTGTTCGTGCAGTACCGCAAGCCCCTCGAGTTCGACGAGCTGGTCACCGTCCGCCTCATGCTCGGCAAACAGACCCGCATGACCTTTCAGGTCGGGTACCTGCTGAGTGTGGGGGACGAGGCCAGAGCCACCGCCGTGACCGTGCACACCTGCGTTGACAGCACCGGCCGGCCGGTGCGCCAGCCGGAATGGGTGCGGTCCTTCGCCGCTGACGCCACGTCCTGATCGGTCAGCTGGCGCCGGCTAGCGCCTGAGCGGACAACCCCACGAACTCGGTCCGCTCCGTCTCGCTCAGCACGTCAAAGGCCCGAGCCATGGCGACATTCGTCGCCGCCTCTGCCTGATCCCAGGCCGGCTGGAATGCACTGGCATCCCCCGGCTCGGGCCAGCCGAACAGGGCGGCCATGTAGGGCGTGCGCACGGCCAGTGCCTGCTCCGGTGCGAGACCTGAGGCGAGCACGGCACACCCGTGGAGGCCGCCACGCAGTTCCCTCAGGACGTTCATACGGTGCAGGGCCAGCGCCGGTGCGTCCTCGGGTTCGGGCAGGGCTCGCCATGCCGCGAACAGCGGCGCACCGGCGGGGGAGGCCGCGGCGGTGATCTTGCCCACGAGTTCCGCCAGACGGGCAGTGTCAAGATCGGCGGGCAGGTGCTCGCGGGCCCAGCGGTGGGAACAGGCGGCGAACGCCTCCGCCGCCTCGATGCGGCCCATGGCCGACGCCGCCTGCGCCCAACCGTCGGCGATGTTGTCGGGATGGAAGAACACGAACGCTGCGGTGACCACGTCAGCTCCCACGTCCCCGAGGGCCCCGCCCCGACCGCCGACGTAGAACGACATCCCGGGAAACCCCAGCTCCGCTCCGGTGGCATAGGTCGCCGGGTCCAACATGAAGTGGCTCGACAGGCCACCGATGGCCGCTGCCGATTCGATCGCCGTGCGCTCAGGTGTCATGCCGGGACGCTACCGCGGACCACCGGGCGTCTGCCGATGGCCGGGGGCACCAGAACCTCAGGGTGAGAGCAGCGTCGCCAACCCCCAGAAGGCAGCGATCGTTCCGATGCCGATCATCACGGCGCTGCGCCACACAGGCGGGCGTTCAAGGTCCCCGGTCTCGGGCCGGGCCGGTGGGCGGATCAGCGCCATGAGTGTGCCCAGAGCGAGTGCCGCCCCGATGGCGAGGGCCAACCACGCCAGCAGGTCATCGCCGAGGAAGGTCTCCACTTCAGTGGTCTGGGCAAGCACGGACAGTGGGCGCGACATGCCCGGACCCTACCGTGGCCATACCGGAGGCCGTGCGTCCGAGCGGTCGCTGTGGAACAGTGAGGGCATGGCTTTCCACCATCTGGCGCTCGCCACCCGGGACCTCACGGCCACCCACCGCTTCTACACGGAATGCATGGGTTTCACGCTGGTCAAGACCGAGGTCGCCCCCACGGAGAACCATGGCGGCTGGGCCCGTCACGTGTTCTACGACACCGGCGGCGACGGCCTCATGGCCTTCTGGGAGCTCAACGACGACGCCCTGCCTGAGTTCGACCCGGCCATCTCGACCGGCATCGGTCTGCCCGCCTGGGTCAACCACGTCGCCTTCCACGCCACCACCGACACCCTCGCCACCCACCGCGACCGGTGGCTCGCCCAGGGCATTGACGTCGTGGAGGTGGACCACGGCTTCTGCATCTCGCTCTACACCACCGACCCCAACGGCATCCTCGTGGAGTGGTGTGCCGACACCCGGCCGCTCAACGATGACGACCGCCGGGAGGCCGAGGCCCTACTCGTCGATCCGGCTCCGCCCCTCAGCCCCGAGCCGCCGATCACCATCCACGTGGCGGCCGACTACGTCCCAGCGACGTCCTAGGCGAGTCGCCCCGAGGCCCGCGCCGCGTCGACGGCGGCGTCGAGTTGGGCGGCGACGATGTCCAAACCGGCGTCCCAAAACGACGGATCCTCAAGGTCGCAATCCACGATGCGCCCAAGCGACACCGGGTCCATCGATCCACCGGCGGCGAG